>JANOTE010000484.1:0-6299 GCA_031416195.1 Rhodoferax sp. | reverse complement strand
ATGAAAGGGAAGCCAAATTTCGCGTTGTAGTCGGCATTGAGCTGTTGGATTTTTGCGAACTCTTGCAGGGTGCATTTTGTGAGGCCCGCTTTGCCTTGTTCGTTGCTGGATTCTGCAGTGAGCGATTTATTCACCATCGCTTTGCCTGCCAGCTCCGGGTGTGCGCGGATCAAGCCTAATTGGGCATCGCGCCCTGCGTGCTTCAGCACTAACACCATGGCGTGTTTCAGGTGGGCCAGCGAGCGAAAAGACCGCTGGGCCAAGGCACCTTCAGCAATCCAAGGGGAGTGCTCGTACAAACCGTCGAGCATTTTTGTCGCTTCGGGTAGCGCAGCGGCGTTGAGGTCGTTCAGAGTGATCGTCATGCTTTGAAGGGGTGGGTTTGAGCCCAGTGCCGGGCGATGTCCAGGCGGCGGCAAATCCATATGTTCGAGTGGCCCTGGATGTAGTCTAAAAACGTCTGCAAGGCACGCAGCCGCCCTGGGCGACCCAGCAGGCGGCAGTGCATGCCCACGCTGAGCATCTTGGGTGCATTGAGGCCTTGGGGGTTGCCTTCGGCATACAGCACGTCAAAACTGTCCTTTAGGTAGGTGAAAAAATCATCGCCCTGTGCAAAACCCTGTGCGGATGAGAAACGCATGTCGTTGGTGTCCAGCGTGTAGGGCACGACGAGCTGGGGCACGGTGCTGCCGTCCGTTTTTTGAACGTACATCCAGAATGGCAAATCGTCGCCGTAGTAGTCGCTGTCATATTCAAAGCCGCCATAGTCGGCCACCAGTCGCCGCGTGTTGGGGCTGTCGCGCCCGGTGTACCAGCCCACGGCACGCTCGCCCGTCATCTGCTGGATGATGTCCATGCCGATGCGCATGTGCTCGCGCTCAGTGGCTTCGTCAATATTTTGATAGCTGATCCAGCGCCAGCCGTGGCACGCGATTTCGTGCCCCAGTTCCTTAAACGCGGAAGTGAGTTCCGGGTGGCCCTGCAAAGCCATGCTGACCCCAAACACGGTGAGCGGCAGACGGCGCGTTTCGAACTCGCGCAAGATGCGCCACACGCCTGCGCGTGAGCCGTATTCATAAATGCTCTCCATGCTCATGTGCCGTGCGGCGAAGGCAGGGGGGCTAAACATCTCCGACAAGAATTGCTCGCTGCCCGCATCGCCATGCAGCACCGAGTTTTCACCGCCCTCTTCGTAGTTCAGCACAAACTGCACCGCAATGCGGGCATGGTTGGGCCACTGCGCGTGCGGCGGATTGCGGCCATAGCCTTTGAGGTCGCGGGGGTAGGGCGGGTAGGGTGTGGCTGCTGTCATGATCTTCAGGACAGCGCCATGGAGAGGTCGTTAGCGGGAATCTTGCGATCGAACGCCAGGTTCTCTTCGACATTGATCAAATGTTCGTGCATCAAACGCACGGCCAAGGGCTCATTGCGAGCCGCCAGCGCCTTGACGATTTCAACATGTTCGTCGCTGGAATGCTGGGCCGCGCGCGAGGACTGGTACATCAGCGTGATCAGCGCACAGCGTGCAATCAACTGGCTGAGCAACTGTGCCAGCACGTCGTTGCCCATCAGCTCGGCGATGCGCACATGAAAGTCGCCCAATAGCTCGGTGCGGCCTGGTGCATCTTCCCGCTGAATCGCCAACTTCTCCTGAGCCAGATGCTCTTTCAGGGCCTTGATTTTGGCGGGGGTGACCTGCTGCACAAAGGCGCGGATCATCTCGGATTCCAGCATGCGGCGCACGGCAAAAACTTGTCTTGCCTCCGTCACCGAAGGAGCGGCCACAAACGCCCCGCGCGCGGGCTCCAGTGTCACCAGTTGATGCTGCGACAGTTGCAAAAGCGCCTGGCGAACCAGCGTGCGCGATACGCCGAAATGATCGGCCAGTTTCTGCTCGGCGAGTTTGCTGCCAGGCTGCAGGCGGTGCTCGACGATGGCTTTGGTCAGGGCCTGAACGATCATTGCGGTGGACGATGCTTCCATGCCAGCTATCATACCGTCAATCCTAAAAGTGTATACACTTTTGGTGCCGCGAAACTCTTGGGGACTCTTAATGGGATTGAGCACACACGTTCTGGACACCATGCACGGCGGCCCGGCAGCGGGCATGCATGGCGCGCTATATACGACAACCGACACGTCCACGGGCACTGTGGCCATGCTGGTGAAGCGTTTCGTTTTAAACGACGATGGCCGCAGCCCCGACGGCCCGCTGTATGACAGCGCCCGCCTGCGCGCGGGAACCTATCGGTTGGAATTTGACGTGGCAGCTTACTTCAAGGCGCGTGGCGTGAAGCTGCCAGAACCGAATTTCTTGAACAAGGTGACGCTTGATTTCGGCATTGCGCACCCCGAACAAAATTACCACGTGCCGTTATTGGTAAGCCCGTGGAGCTACACCACTTATCGCGGCTCCTGAATTTGGAAGTCTAAAGCTGCCCTTCGGTCAGCGTGTCCAACTGAAACTTGCCGCTTTCATGCCACAGCCAAATATCTGTGTAAGTGACGCGCCCCATGCGCGTGGGCGCGGGGTAGGGTGCGGCCATGCGTACCGTGCGTTCGATCTCGGTGATCACCTCAGGCGCGTGCTTGGGTGCGCGCTGCCACTTCAGGGCCATCACCTGTCCATTTCTGTCGACCTCCACATCCAGCACGCCAATCGCATACAGCAGGGGCGGTAATTTGCCTTTGTAGATTCGGTTCGCATTGCGGCTGTAAAGATGGCCGGCTGCGTCGAGGCGGTAGGCCCTGGGGTTGTTCGCGCCGGAAGGTGCTGCGGGCTTCATCGGTGCCACAGCGATGGGCGGCGCACTGCCGGCAGAAGTTCCCGGCGCGCCTCCGGGTGTAGTGGGGCCTGAGACAATCGGTGCCGAAGGCGGTGCATTTTGTGTGGGAGCGGTGGGCGAGGTCGTTGAACTGGGTGGAGTGGATGGAACTGGTGGCGGCGACGACGAGCAACCGGCCAGAAGTGCGGCGGCGCCCGCCAGTGACAGACTTGACAAGTGATGGAACAGCGTGGATCGCAATGGCATGGCTTGTCTCGCAAGTGAATGAGCGGTGCTCTTTGTGGATTTCGACGCTAAAGTGTACAAGGGGATTTTTGAGTGCGACCTGTACGAAGGAGGGCTGATCTTTGACGCACCTTGACTCCTTTCTGACCAAGCTGGCTGGCCAGCGGGCCTGCCTGGTGACAGTACATTCCACGCGCGGTTCGGTGCCGCGCGAGCAGGGTGCCTGGATGGCAGTTTTTGCTGATGAGGTGATTGGCAGCGTGGGCGGTGGGCAGTTGGAGTTTCAGGCGATTGCGCAGGCGCGCGTGCAGTTGCAGGAAAAGTCGGTGAGGTCAGCCGCCCCTGTGCGGGTTGCGTTGGGCCCCAACTTGGGGCAATGCTGCGGCGGCGAGGTGCATTTGAAGTTCGAATTGATGCACTCGGGGCGGGCCGATGACTTACGCACCCGTCTGCAACCGGTGTTACGCCCAGTCGCTCTTTTTGGCGGCGGTCATGTGGGCAAAGCCCTGGTTCAGGTGCTCGGGAATTTGGCTTTTGCGGTGACGTGGATTGACAGCCGCGACGAGATTTTTCCGCTTGAGCTTCCCCCGCAGGTGCGTTGCGAGCATTCCGACCCGGTTCAGGGTGCCGTCGCAGCGCTCGACGCTGGCTCGCAAGTCCTCATCATGAGTTTCAGCCACGCCGAGGATTTGGACGTGGTCGCCGCCTGCCTGTTGCGCCAACGCATGCGCGGTGACTTGCCTTTTATCGGTCTGATTGGCAGCAAATCCAAGTGGGCACGCTTTCGCCATCAGCTTGATGCGCGTGGTTTTTCGGTGGAAGAATTGAACCAAGTCATCTGCCCGATAGGCGTGGCCGGCATTAATTCCAAGCTGCCTGAAGTGATTGCTGTCGCAGTGGTGGCGCAACTTTTAATAGATTCTTGAGCGCATCGTTTTCATACAAAAAGTGCATACACTCACGATTGAAGTGGATCGTCGGAACTGAATGTAAATCATGGAAAGCTACCTGCTCGATTGGGCCAACTTGCTGCTGCGCTGGGTACACGTGATCACCGCGATTGCCTGGATTGGGTCTTCCTTTTACTTCGTGTTTCTGGACAGCAGCCTCACGCCGCCGGTGGACGAGGATTTAAAAAAGCAAGGCGTGAGCGGCGAGTTGTGGGCGGTTCACGGCGGGGGCTTTTATCACCCGGTGAAGTTCGCCGTATCTCCCCCCAAACTGCCTGGCCACTTGCACTGGTTTTACTGGGAGAGCTATTCCACCTGGCTTTCGGGCTTTGCGCTGTTCACCGTCTCGTACCTGTGGAGCGCCAGCACTTATTTGATCGACAAATCGAAAATGGACTGGGCACCTGCCACCGCCATCATCGTAGCGCTCGCGTTTTTGGTAGTGTTTTGGATTCTGTACGACCTGATTTGCCGCGTCTTCGGTCAGCGAAAGAATGGCGATGCGATTGTGGGAGTGATGGTGTTGGGCCTGGTCTGCATCGCATCGTGGTTGGCCTGCCACTGGTTTGCAGGTCGTGCCGCTTTCTTGCTGGTAGGCGCGATGCTGGCCACCGCCATAAGCGCCAGCGTGTTTTTCTGGATCATCCCAGGGCAGAAAAAAGTCATTGAGCAGATCAAGGCGGGGATGCCGGTTGACCCCATCCACGGCCAGCGCGGCAAACAGCGCAGCGTACACAACACCTACTTCACGCTGCCCGTTTTGTTCGCCATGCTCAGCGGGCACTACAGCTTTACCTACACCCATCCGCAAAACTGGCTGATTCTGATTTTGATGATGTTTGCGGGCGCTGCCATCCGGCAATTTTTCGTGATGCGCCACGGCTTCAAACTGGGTCGCAACGGCAACCCGCTGCCTTACGCGCTGGTGGGAGTGGCGGTGATTGGGGGTGTGATCGTCTGGCTGAAACCAGAAGCCCCTGCGACGGCTTCAACCAACATGCTCGTCTCGCCGGTTGCCAGCTTGGCCAGCGTTCAACAGGTGATGGCCCAGCGTTGCATCGTGTGCCACGGCGAGCAAGTGCAAATGAAGAACGTGCGCTTGGATTCACCCGAAAGCCTGAAGCAGCATGCACAAAACGTTTACCAGCAAGCGGTGGTCACCAAGATCATGCCGATGAACAACTCAACCGGGATCACGGATGCAGAGCGGCTGCTGATCAAGCAGTGGTTTGAGGCGGGGGCAAAGCTGAATTAGCTTGTCGGCAGCAGTCTGGGAAATTATTAACTCATAAGTTAATAAATAACTAAAATCTCGCAAAAAGTCCGAAATTAAGAGAGTTTTAGGCCTCTAGATCCCGTATAAATTGCATAATATGCTATATATAAAGTAGCAAATAGAGGTTGAACCATCAGTCCCGCGTCACCCGCACCAGCTCTTCGCGCGAGGTCACGCCGCTGTGTACCAGGCGCTCGCCGTCGTCGCGCATCAGACTCATGCCGCTTTTTAAGGCGGCGCTGCGGATTTCGGCTTCTGAGGTTTTTTTGTGAAATCGCTGCGCATCCGGATCGCTACGCAGTGATGGCATCGGCTTGGATTTGGTTTTCATAGGTTGACTGTCTTGACCCCGCGAACCGCCTCAAGACCCACCTTGGCCTTGAACTGAGGCAGGTGCGTGTTGCACTTTTTCGCTTCACTCATGGTTTACCCGTTTCTTTGGACAGTGTCCCACTTAAACACCTGTCTCAAATTCGCGATCCACTTCACTGCGTCTTCGAGGCGCATGCGAGTTGCAACGATATTCAGCGGTTGGTCGCATGAATGAGGCGACAAGTAGCTTGACACGCGCCGCTCTTCGCCGCACACAACGTCGCGAATAGTAGGTGCTGAGCAAGATTTTGAAAGGCAATCTGAACAAAGTCTGTCGGTTTAATTTACATCTATAAGAATCTGCGTCACACAATTACGCAGAGCAGTGTTGATTTAATTGGGTAAATCCATTTTTTTATAATTGGCCCGAGTTTTGCAGATACGATTCGACACAAATTTTTTCGCTAACCAATCCCGGCCTACCCACAACGGACATCAAGATGACCAAAAAACTGTTCCACAGCTTCTCCCCCATGCGAAAACTGTACACAGGCTTGTGCGTCGGCCTGTTGATCGTCAGCAATGCCGAAGCCGGCCTCGTCGTTGGGCCAAATGTCAATATAAGCCAGCAGGTTGGACGGAATCAGGAGACGACCATTTCGGTGAATCCGCTAAACACCAACCAACTATTCGCGTCAGACACGATATCTAGCGTGGGGCGCTACAGCACCGATGGTGGCATAACCTGGC
>JANOTE010000483.1:0-1796 GCA_031416195.1 Rhodoferax sp. | reverse complement strand
GCTTGGCGCGTCCTCAACGTCAACGTCAACGTGAAACCCGGCCTTGGCGTTGGCCATCCCCACTGCACCGGACTCGGCTTCACCAAAGATCGCTGCACTCACGCCCCCTGCACCCAATCCGATTGCATCTGCTCCCGTTTTGCGAGCGCCAGAGCGCCGCAAGTCATCTGCCACAGTTGACGGCCACCTGCCACTGCCAGAAAAACCCTCCATTGCCATCTTGCCGTTTGTCAATATCAGTGGCGATGCCGAGCAGTCGTATTTCACCGACGGTCTGACCGAAGACATCACCACCGACCTTTCGCGCTTTCGCAGCCTCTTTGTGATTGCACGCAACTCGGCGTTCACCTACCAGGGCCGTGGGGTCGATGTGCGCGAGGTTGCAAGCGAGCTTGGCGTGCGCTATGTGCTGGAAGGCAGCGCCCGGCGCTCGGGCGCGCGCGTGCGGGTGAACGCCCAGTTGATCGATGCCATCAGCGGAAATCACCTCTGGGCCGACAAATACGACCGCGTGATCGAGGATATTTTCAAGCTGCAGGATGATCTGGCACACAGCATCGTTGCCGCCATTGCCACTCAGGTTCAGATGGCTGAGCAAAGCACCGCGCGCCGGCTGCGACCTGGCAACCTGCGCGCGCACGACATGGCCATGCGCGCCAACGCCAACAGCCTGGAAGCGAATCGCCGTAACGACCGCGCCCTTTGGATGCAGGCGCTGGGCGAGGCCCGGCAGGCCTTGGCCATGGATGCCAACAACCTGCTGGCGCATTTGGTGATTGCAGAAATACAGACAAAAAATGTGGGCGTGCCCCAGTTTGCCGATGGCGATTTGAAGGCAGACTGGAAAGAAGGCATCAGCTGCACGGGCAGGGCCATGGAACTTGACCCTGCAGACAGCCGCGCCTATGGCTGGGCCGGTTTTTTGATGGCCGTGGCGGGGTTTTATGACGAGGGCCTGGCCTATGCACGCCAAGGCCTGGCATTGAATCCGAATGACTGCATGACCCTGTCCAATCTGGCTGCCACGGAAGTTTGGTCTGGCGAGCATCAGGACGCGCTGGCCCACGTCGCCGCTGCCGAGCGCCTAAGCCCGCGTGACCCCAATCGATATCTGCTCAATGCCTGCCGCGCATCCGCCTGCTTCTTCTTGCAAGATTTTGCTGCGGGCATCGAGTTCGCCACGGAATCCGTTCAGGAGGCCCCGCAGTCGGTCATGTCCCAGATGAGCCTGGTTTTGGTCGCCGTGGGTGCTGGGCAAATTGAGCGGGCCAAAACCGCGTTCGAGGCCATGCGCCTCCTCAGCCCCGCCTACGCGCATCGTGCGTTGACCCAGGACGCGCCGATGCGCAAGCCAGAAGATCGCCAGCGCTTTGCCCTGGCCGCGCGCATCGCCGCCGGATTGGAGCCAGCGGCCAGGGCGGACGAGTTGCGCTGAGCTGTGCACAGCAGGTCACGGCAACTGGGTTGCCAGAAACGCTGCTATCGAATTCACTTCATGAAGGGCTTCGCTGTTCTGAAGCGTCGCTAGGGAATCGCTAAACGTTGCTAAATCGGAAGGGGGTGGGAAGCCGTGAGGGTTGCCCTGGCGTGTGCGAGCAAAACCCCTGCCGCCCGCTAATTCTGTTTGTCAGTCAGACGTGATCAAGCAGACTAAAGCTTGCACACCACCTGCGGCTGCCAGCCCAATTTGGTGGCTTTGCTGGCAAACTTTTTATCCAGCGTGGCAAACTCGTTTTGTGCGGGCGCAGCGGCCCACAGCAACGCGTCAAACCAGTCGATACCTGCCTCAACCCCTG
>JANOTE010000482.1:0-4700 GCA_031416195.1 Rhodoferax sp. | reverse complement strand
CAAACAGCGCATCCTGGCCGGGCACGTACACGATGTGTTTCCGTATGACCAGGACAAGCGGTTTGCCAATACGGCGCTCACTTGACCCACAGTGGCCGTGGTGTTATTCTTACTGCGTCTTACCATTTTTCGGGATCATTCGCCATGCTTTCCACCACCCTGTCATCCAAAGGCCAAGTTGATATTCCCAAAGAGTTGCGTGATGCCCGCCAATGGCATGCCGGTATGAGCCTGACGGTTGAAGAGTTGCCGCAGGGCCTGTTGATCCGGCCTGTCAAAAAGCCTCTTTTTCCAGTGACAACGATTGACGATGTGATGGGGTGCGCGCGTTACACCGGGCCCAAGCTGACCGAAGCGGAAATTGCCGCGCGGCTCAAGGCGGCTGCGGTGCGTAAATTTGGGCACTTGAAAAGTAGGCGCAAGTGATCGCGCTCGACACCAACGTACTTCTGCGCTGCATCACACTGGACGATGCAAGTCAGCTTCGCGTGGCACAGCAGCTACTCGACCACTCGGCGGGGGTATTCATTGCCAAAAGTGTTTTGCTGGAAGTCGAGTGGGCATTGCGCGAGGTGTTCGAGCTGCCTCAAACCACGGTTTTGGGTGCGCTGAACAGAGTGTGCGGCATGAGCCACGCGTACCTCGAAAACGAAGAGCAAGTGGCTCAGGCTCTTCTGGACTACGCGCAGGGCATGGACTTTGCCGATGCGCTTCACGCGGCATCGAGTTTGGCGGATGAAGGTTTGTACACCTTTGATAAGAAATTTGTGAAAAGAGCCTCGGTGCTGGGGCGTGCTGTTCATCTTGCCAAGGCAGGCGGCATCGCAGCCTCCACTACCTCGCACTAACTGTTTGTTTAACTAATGAAAACACCATGACCTCTTCAACTCCAGCTTCAACCCCCACCATTGATCCCATCGCTGATCCCGTTGTAATAGTCGGCGCAGCCCGCACCCCAATGGGCGCCTTCCAGGGGGACTTTTCTTCCCTGTCCGCGCATGACCTGGGCGGTGTCGCCATCAAGGCGGCGATGCAGCGTGCTGGCATCAAGCCCGAGCTGGTCACCGAAGTTTTGTTGGGCAATTGCCTGATGGCGGGCCAAGGCCAGGCCCCTGCGCGCCAGGCGGCTTTCAAGGGCGGCTTGCCCAACAGCGCAGGCGCCGTCACGCTGACCAAAATGTGCGGCTCGGGCATGAAGGCGGCGATGTTTGCGTATGACATGCTGCTGGTCGGCAGCCACGACGTGATGGTGGCCGGCGGCATGGAAAGCATGACCAATGCGCCGCACTTGCTGCTCAAGGGTCGCAGCGGCATCCGCATCGGGCATGACCGGGTGATGGATCACATGATGCTCGATGGCCTGGAAGATGCCTACGAAGCAGGTCGTTCGATGGGTACTTTTGGCGAAGAGTGCGCCGCCAAATACAACTTCAGCCGCGCGCAGCAGGATGCGTATGCCACGGCCAGCGTGCAGCGCGCGCAAGCGGCAACGCAATCGGGTGCCTTTGCGCCAGAGATCACACCCGTGACGGTGAAGGGTCGCGCGGGCGATGTCATCGTCTCCATCGACGAAGGCCCCGGCAAGATTAAGTTGGACAAAATTGCCACGCTCAAACCAGCCTTCAAAAAAGACGGCACCATCACCGCCGCCAGCAGCTCCAGCATCAATGATGGTGCGGCCGCCATGGTGCTGATGCGGGCCTCCACCGCCAAGCAATTGGGTTGCAAGCCGATGGCAAAAATCGTTGCGCACGCGATGCACGCGCAGGAGCCCAACTGGTTCACCACCGCGCCTGTTGGCGCTGTCAACAAACTACTGGCCAAGGCGGGTTGGTCGGTCGCAGACGTGGACCTGTGGGAGGTGAACGAAGCGTTTGCCGTCGTTCCTTTGGCGCTGATGCATGAGCTGAAGGTCAGCCACGACATCGTGAATGTGAATGGCGGTGCCTGCGCGCTGGGCCATCCGATTGGCTCCAGCGGCGCGCGCATCATGATCACCCTGATGTACGCCCTGAAGGCGCGGGGCTTGAAGAAAGGTGTTGCCACCTTGTGCATTGGCGGTGGCGAGGGCACGGCTGTGGCGATTGAGATGCTGTAGCTTTGTCGTCAGGGCGAGGAGCTAACGCATGATACTCAACCCCGATCAGGAAATGATTCGCGACGCCGTGCGCGAGTTCGCGAAAAACGAGCTTTGGCCGCATGCTGCGCGCTGGGATAAGGAGCATCACTTCCCGCGTGAAGCGCATAAAGGTCTGGCTGCGCTGGGCGCTTATGGCATCTGCGTGCCTGAAGCCCATGGCGGTGCGAATTTGGATTACGTCACCCTGGCTTTGGTGCTGGAAGAAATTGCAGCAGGCGATGGCGGCACCAGCACCGTCATCAGCGTGACCAATTGCCCGGTGAACGCCATCTTTCTGAATTTTGGCAATGCCGCGCAGAAGAAGAAGTGGCTAGAGCCGCTGGCGCAAGGCAAGATGCTTGGCGCGTTTTGTTTGACCGAGCCGCATGTGGGCTCGGATGCCTCGGCCCTTAAAACCACGGCGGTGAAGGATGGCGATGACTATGTGATCAACGGGGTCAAGCAGTTCATCACCAGTGGTAAAAATGGTGATGTGGCCATTGTGATCGCGGTCACGGACAAGACCGCAGGCAAGCGCGGCATGAGTGCCTTTATCGTGCCTACCAACGCGCCAGGTTATGTCGTGGCGCGGCTGGAAGACAAGCTGGGCCAGCACAGCAGCGACACGGCGCAGATCAATTTTGACGATTGCCGCATTCCGCTCGAGAACCTGCTTGGCCAGGAGGGCGAAGGTTACAGGATTGCGCTGGGCGGCCTGGAGGGCGGGCGCATTGGCATTGCCGCGCAAAGCCTGGGCATGGCGCGCAGCGCGTTTGAGGTGGCGCTGGCGTATGCCAAAGACCGCGTGAGTTTTGGGCAACCAATCTTCAACCACCAGGCAGTAGGCTTTCGACTGGCTGAATGTGCGACCAAGATCGAAGCCGCGCGCCAACTGATCTGGCACGCCGCATCGCTCAAAGATGCGGGCCGCCCCTGCCTGAAAGAGGCTGCCATGGCCAAGCTGTTTGCCAGCGAGATGGCGGAAGAGGTTTGCAGCGCGGCGATTCAAACGCTGGGCGGTTATGGCTATGTGAGCGACTTTCCGGTGGAGCGGATTTACCGCGATGTGCGGGTTTGCCAGATTTATGAGGGCACCAGTGACGTGCAGAAGATAATCATTCAACGTGCATTGTGACGTGTTAAATGCTATATAAAACGTATCTACTTATGCATGTTATTCGGGAGCTAAAGGCCTATTTAGTCCATAATTTAGCTCCAAATCAATACAACAACATCAAACCAAGCTATTTTGACTACATTTGTAGTAAATTAAGACAATTCAACATCGCAAGGAGTTCACCATGCCGATCACCACAACCGCCAAGCAGCTTGTCGAAGAAGCCATGCAGCAGGTCAAGACTTATTCGGTCGAGGCCGTGCGGGCTCGCTTGAGTTCGCCCAATGTACAGATCGTTGACATCCGCGACGTGCGTGAGCTGGGCGAGGGCACGGTGAAGGGTGCCTACCATGCACCGCGCTGCATGCTGGAGTTTTGGGTCGACCCGGCCTCGCCGTATCACAAAAAGCTGTTTGCCGATGAGGGCAAAGAGTTCGTCCTGTTCTGCGGCGCGGGATGGCGCAGTGCCCTGGCGGCGAAAACTTTGCAGGACATGGGCATGACCAATGTGGCGCACATAGAAGGCGGTTACGAGGAGTGGGTCAAGGCCGGTGCGCCCACCGAAACGCTGGAACAGCAGAAGGCGCAGCGCACCGCGGGTGGTTCAAAAATAAAAGGATAGTCATGCCCATTCTGGAGACAAAACTCAACGCCCGTTCTGCGGATTTTCAGGCCAACGCGGCGGTTCTGCGCTCTGCGGTGGCTGATCTCAACGCCAAGCTTGCGATCAGCGCGCAGGGCGGTGGCGTCGCGGCCCGCGCCAAGCACACCGCACGGGGCAAGCTGTTGCCACGCGAGCGGGTTCAAATGCTGCTGGATCCCGGCACGCCGTTTTTGGAGCTGTCACCCCTGGCCGCGTTGAACATGTACCCCGATCGTGACGGAACCGACAGCGCGCCGTGTGCAGGTGTCATCACCGGCATTGGCCGTGTCAGTGGTGTAGATTGCCTGATTGTCTGCAACGATGCCACCGTGAAGGGCGGCACCTACTACCCGATGACCGTCAAGAAACACCTGCGCGCGCAGGAAGTGGCACAGCAAAACAACCTGCCCTGCATCTATTTGGTGGATTCGGGCGGTGCTAATTTGCCCAATCAGGACGAGGTATTTCCAGACCGCGACCACTTTGGCCGCATCTTCTTCAACCAAGCCAATATGAGCGCGCAGGGTATTGCGCAAATCGCCGTGGTGATGGGCTCGTGCACGGCAGGTGGCGCGTACGTGCCCGCGATGAGCGATGCGACCATCATCGTCAAAAACCAGGGTACGATTTTTCTGGGTGGCCCGCCACTGGTGAAGGCTGCTATTGGTGAAATTGTGTCCGCTGAAGACTTGGGCGGCGGCGATGTCCACACGCGGCTCTCGGGTGTGGCGGATCATTTGGCATCCAACGATCCACATGCGCTGTCGTTGGCGCGCAACGTGGTCAGAAATCTGAACCGGAGAAAAGTCTCCGCGCAGCGT
>JANOTE010000481.1:0-10714 GCA_031416195.1 Rhodoferax sp. | reverse complement strand
CATTCCAGAGAAGTTTGGGCTGAATTTCTCTGGAATGGCATCGTGTTCTGTGATGTTGAATCCGGGCTCGGGCGGGGTGGCCAGCATCCCCCACATTGACCAGGAGAAGAACATGAGCATATTCAACAAAGTGACAAAAACCTTCCAATGGGGCCCGCACAAGGTCGTCATGGAAACTGGCGAAATCGCGCGCCAATCCACCGGCGCGGTGTTGCTGGACATGGAAGGCACCGTGGTGCTGGCGACTGTTGTTGCCAAAACTGAAGGCAAAGCGGGGCAAGACTTCTTCCCGCTCACCGTCGATTACCTCGAAAAGACCTACGCCGCCGGCAAAATCCCCGGCAGCTTTTTCAAGCGCGAGGGCCGCCCCAGCGAGTTTGAAACACTCACCAGCCGCCTGATTGACCGCCCGATTCGTCCGCTGTTCCCTGAAGGCTTCTTCAACGAAGTTCACGTCGTCGTCCACACGCTATCGTTGAACCCTGAAGTTGACGCAGACATCGCGGACTTGATCGCGGTCAGCGCGGCACTGTAGGTCAGCTGCATTCCGTTCAGCGGCCCGATTGGCGCGGCCCGTGTTGGCTATGTCAACGGTGCGTACGTGCTCAACCCAGGCCAAACCGCACGCAAAAATTCGATACTTGATCTGGTCGTTGCCGGCACCGAAGCAGCCGTGTTGATGGTCGAATCCGAAGCGCAGCAATTGTCTGAAGAAATCATGCTGGGCGCGGTTGTGTTCGGCCACGAACAAGGCAATATCGCTATCAACGCGATTCACGACTTGGTGCGTGACGCAGGTAAACCGATGTGGGACTGGAAAGCCCCTGCCAAGAACGAGCCATTGATCGCCAAGGTGCAGGCGGTCGCAGGCGACAAACTCGCTGCGGCTTATCAGATTCGCAACAAGCAAGCCCGCACGCAGGCCTGCCGCTCGGCTTACTCAGAAGTCATGACGGCACTCAAAGCCAGCGGTGAAGTGTTTGACAGCGTGGCCGTTGAAGGCATGCTGTTTGACATCGAGGCAAAGATCGTTCGCAGCCAGATTCTGGCGGGCGAGCCGCGCATTGATGGGCGTGACACCCGTACCGTGCGGGCGATTGAAATCCGCAATGGTGTGCTGCCCCGCACCCATGGATCGGCCCTGTTCACGCGCGGCGAAACCCAGGCGCTGGTCGTCACGACGCTGGGCACCGAGCGCGACGCGCAGCGCATTGACGCGCTGGCGGGCGAGTATGAAGACCGCTTCATGCTGCACTACAACATGCCTCCATTCGCCACCGGCGAAACCGGTCGCGTGGGCACGCCCAAGCGCCGCGAAATCGGTCACGGTCGTCTGGCCAAGCGTGCGTTGATTGCGTGCTTGCCGAGCAAAGAAGAATTCCCGTACACGATGCGTGTGGTCAGCGAAATCACGGAGTCGAATGGCTCTTCGTCCATGGCCTCGGTCTGCGGCGGCTGCCTGAGCTTGATGGATTCAGGCGTGCCGATGAAAGCGCATGTGGCGGGAATCGCCATGGGCCTGATCAAAGACGGTGGCCGCTTCGCCGTGCTGACCGACATCTTGGGTGATGAAGACCATCTGGGCGACATGGACTTCAAGGTGGCCGGCACCACCAACGGCATCACTGCCTTGCAGATGGACATCAAAATCCAGGGCATCACCAAAGAGATCATGCAAGTGGCACTGGCGCAAGCCAAAGAAGCCCGTATGCACATTCTGGGCAAGATGCAGGAAGCGATGGGCGAAGCGAAGACTGAAATTTCCAACTTTGCCCCCAAGCTGTACACGATGAAGATCAACCCGGAAAAAATCCGCGACGTCATCGGCAAAGGCGGCGCTGTCATCCGCGCGTTGACGGAAGAAACCGGCTGCCAGATCAACATCAACGAAGACGGCACCATCACCATCGCCGCCACTGACGGTGCCAAGGCCGAAGAAGCCAAGCGCCGTATTCAGCAAATCACTGCTGAAGTGGAAATTGGTAAAATCTACGAAGGCCCGATCACCAAGATTCTGGACTTTGGTGCCCTGGTCAACCTGTTGCCCGGCAAAGACGGCTTGCTGCATATCAGCCAGATCGCGCATGAGCGGGTCGAGAAAGTCACTGACTATCTGTCTGAGGGTCAAATCGTCAAAGTCAAGGTCATGGAGACCGATGAAAAAGGCCGTATCAAGCTGTCGATGAAGGCCTTGCTGGATCGCCCGATGCAGCAACAGGGAAACTGATTCGCAAGCGGATCAACTCAGTCATGAACGCGATTGAAATCACCTCTTTTGGCGCGCCCGACGTGCTGCGGGCCACGGTGCGTCCGATGCCCGTCGCAGGCGCGGGCGAACTGCTCATCCGCGTGCATGCCAGTGGCGTGAATCGCCCTGACGTGCTGCATCGCACGGGCAACTACCCGGTGCCACCGGGTGCATCTGATCTGCCTGGCCTGGAGGTCGCAGGCGTGATTGAATCGGGCGATGCTGTTGCGATGGCGGCTGCGGGTTTCAAGTTGGGTGACCGGGTTTGTGCCTTGGTTGCGGGCGGTGGATACGCCGAATTCTGCGTCGCGCCCGTGGTGCAGTGTCTGGCATCACCTACCAATCTGAGCGACATCGAAGCAGCGGCGTTGCCAGAAACATTCTTCACGGTGTGGAGTAACGTTTTTGAGCGGGCGGGCCTGCAAAGAGGCGAGACGCTGCTCATCCAAGGTGGCTCAAGCGGAATTGGCGTAACCGCGATTGCGCTGGCCAAGGCGTTGGGTTCGACCGTGATTGTGACGGCGGGCAGCGACGAAAAATGTAAGGCATGCCTGAGTCTGGGTGCCGACCACGCGATCAATTACAAGACAGCAGACTTTGTCGCTGAAGTCAAACGCATCACCGCTGGAGCGGGTGTCAACGTCATTCTTGACATGGTGGCGGGTTCTTACGTCGCGCGCGAGATTGAATGCCTTGCGGAAGATGGTCGTTTGGTCATCATCGCGGTGCAAGGCGGTATCAAGAGCGAAATTAACGCCGGCCTGGTGCTGCGCCGCCGTTTGACGATTTCAGGTTCGACGTTGCGCCCACGTCCGATTGCGTTCAAGGCTGCAATTGCGCAGATGCTGAAGCAGAAAGTCTGGCCCTTGCTGAACAGCGGCGCGGTCAAGCCCGTCATTCATAGCGTGTTCGACGCGGTTGGCGATGCGAGTGGCAGCGGGGCCGCCAAAGCGCATGCATTGATGGAATCGAATCAGCATATTGGCAAGATTGTCCTGACGTGGAAGCATGCGTGAGGTGATGTCGTGAAGAAAAAGCTCATCGTTGGCAACTGGAAGATGAATGGCCTGCTTGCCAGCAATCAGGCGTTGATTGATGCGCTGATTGCGGGTATCGACACGTTGGATGTCAATGTTGCGGTGTGTGTGCCGTCGGTTTATTTGGCGCAGCTCCAGTTGTTGCTGAATGGGCGCGCGATTGCACTGGGTGCGCAGGATGTTTCGCAGCATGAGGCGGGTGCCTTCACGGGGGAAACGTCAGCGCTCATGCTGCGGGAGTTTGGTGTTCGGTATTGCTTGGTTGGGCATTCGGAGCGCCGTCAATACCATGGTGAAAGCAACTCCCTCGTAGCGCTGAAAGCCAGGCAGGCTTTGGCGTGCGGAATCACACCGATCGTGTGTGTGGGCGAGACCCTGGTCGAGCGCGAAGCCGGGCAAACCGAAGCGGTCGTCAAACGCCAGTTGGCTGCTGTTATCCACGACAACGGACATTGCATCAGCGAAATTGTGGTCGCCTATGAGCCCGTTTGGGCTATTGGCACGGGCAAGACAGCGACCGCTGCGCAGGCACAAGTGGTGCATGCCGTGTTGCGGGCTCAGCTTAAAGCAGCCACGGAGCACGCTGATCGCATACCCATTTTGTACGGTGGCAGCATGAACCCGGTCAATGCCGCTCAGTTGCTGGCGCAGACGGATATTGACGGCGGCCTGGTAGGCGGTGCATCCCTCAAAAGCGCGGATTTTTTGGCAATAATCTCGGCGGTATCCTGAAGCAGGGTATCCGTCAATTGAAAATTCAGGAGTAGAAATTGAATATCGTTTTGAATGTTATTTTGGCGGTGCAGATGCTCTCAGCATTGGTCATGATCGGCCTGATCCTCGTGCAGCATGGCAAAGGTGCCGACATGGGGGCTGCATTCGGCAGTGGTGGCTCCGGTAGCCTGTTTGGTGCGACTGGCAGTGCCAACTTCCTCTCCCGCACCACCGCAGTTTTAGCGACAGTGTTTTTCATCGCAACCCTGTCACTTGCTTATTTTGGCAATCTGCGCACCGAGGGTTCCACCAGTGTGTTGGAAAGCCCGGCGGCGGGCGTACCTACTGGCGCGTCACCGGCTTTGCCTGCTAGTGCTGCCTCGGGTGCTGCTGCCGCTGTATCGCCAGCCGCCGCTTCCATCCCAGCGCCCGCTGCATCGGGTGCAGCTCAAATTCCATCCAAGTAAAGTCACCGGAAATTGCCCCGCGAAATTGGGCATCTTCGAAGAGAAAGTATAAGGATTTCAGGGTAAAATCCGACAGGTTCGAGGAAGCAAAAAAAGCCGCAAGGCACCTCACGCTTTCCATCAATGAACAGCAGCCGTCGTGGTGAAATTGGTAGACACGCTATCTTGAGGTGGTAGTGGCGAAAGCTGTGCGAGTTCGAGTCTCGCCGACGGCACCATAAAAGTTTCAAGATGAACATTGATCAATATCTGCCAGTTCTGTTGTTCATCTTGGTAGGCGTTGCCGTAGGCATTGCACCTCAGGCCATTGGCTTTGTGCTCGGCCCCAATAAGCCCGATGCGGCAAAAAACTCCCCGTACGAGTGTGGCTTTGAAGCGTTTGAAGACGCACGCATGAAGTTTGACGTACGCTACTATCTTGTGGCTATCCTTTTCATTCTGTTCGACTTGGAAATTGCCTTCCTCTTCCCTTGGGCGGTGGCACTCAAAGAGATCGGCCCACTCGGGTTCTGGTCGGTGATGGTATTTCTCGCGATCTTGGTCGTAGGTTTCATCTACGAATGGAAGAAGGGTGCGCTCGATTGGGAATAGCAAGTATCAGTCAAATTTCCAGGCAGCAAATTTATGGCAATTGAAGGCGTTTTCAAAGAAGGTTTCATGACCACGTCTTACGACTCGGTGATGAATTGGGCCAAGACGGGTTCGCTGTGGCCGATGTCCTTTGGCCTGGCCTGCTGCGCTGTTGAAATGATGCATGCGGCCGCTGCGCGGTATGACATCAGCCGCTTTGGCGCGGAAGTATTTCGCGCCAGCCCGCGCCAGGCCGACTTGATGATTGTGGCGGGCACTTTGTGCAACAAGATGGCACCTGCTTTGCGCAAGGTCTATGACCAGATGTCCGAGCCGCGCTGGGTCATCAGCATGGGTTCCTGTGCCAATGGTGGTGGCTATTACCATTACAGCTATTCCGTAGTCCGTGGCTGTGATCGCATCGTGCCGGTGGATGTTTACGTGCCGGGCTGTCCTCCAACTGCTGAGGCATTGCTTTACGGCATCATCCAGTTGCAGCAAAAGATTCGCCGTACGCAAACCATTGCACGGATCTGATTGGCGCTCCTGATTGAACACTTTGCAAACGAAGCCTTGATGACCTCCTTCGCCATTGATCCTGAAGTCTTGAAAACCCATATCGCGCAGGCGCTGGGTACATGCGCGAAGCGTATTGGCATCTCCAGAGGCGAAGTAACGGTTGTGGTGGACAGCGTGGACTATTTGACTGTAGCGAAAACCTTGCGTGACGCACCCGGCTGCAAGTTTGAGACGCTTATCGACTTGTGTGGCGTTGATTACTCTGAATACAAAGACCGGGGTGACGGCGATGGAGGCCGCTTTGCAGAAGGCCGCTATTGCATCGTCTGCCATCTGTTGTCGGTCAGCTTGAATCAACGTGTCCGGTTGAAGGTGTTTGCGCCGGACAGTAACGTACCCGTGGTAGCGTCGCTAACCGACATCTGGGCGTCCGTGAACTGGTTTGAGCGCGAAGCTTTTGATCTGTTTGGCATCGTGTTTGAAGGTCACAACGACTTGCGCCGCATCTTGACGGATTACGGGTTCATCGGTCATCCCTTTCGCAAAGACTTCCCCACCACGGGCCACGTGGAAATGCGTTACGACCCCGAGCAAAAGCGCGTCATCTACCAGCCCGTCACGATCGAACCGCGCGAAATCACGCCGCGTATAGTTCGTGAAGACAATTACGGGGGCCTGAAATGATGCCGCTATGCTTGCCACTTTGTGTACTGCGCTGTCCCCCGAAGAGGCGTTGCCTTGATTGGGGCGGCCCTGCGCGCAGGCCAGTCCACAACGCTCGGGTCTGATTTATGGCGGAGATTAAAAACTACACCTTGAACTTTGGGCCGCAGCATCCTGCCGCCCACGGCGTTTTGCGTCTGGTGCTGGAGCTGGACGGTGAGGTGATTCAGCGGGCCGATCCGCACATTGGCCTGTTGCACCGTGCCACCGAAAAGCTGGCCGAGAGCAAGACCTTTATCCAGAATTTGCCGTACATGGACAGGCTCGACTACGTGTCGATGATGTGCAATGAGCACGCCTATTGCCTGGCGATTGAAAAGCTGATGGGAATTGAAGTGCCGGAGCGGGCCCAGTACATCCGGGTGATGTACTCCGAGATTACGCGATTGTTGAATCACCTGTTGTGGGTCAGCGCCCATGCCCTGGACTGCGGGGCCATGACGCTCCTGATGTACGCTTTCAGGGAGCGTGAAGACCTGTTTGACATGTACGAGGCCGCCAGCGGCGCGCGTATGCATGCCGCCTATTTCCGACCCGGTGGCGTGTACCGCGATCTGCCTGAAAGCATGCCGCAGTACAAGGCCAGCAAAGTCCGCAATGCCAGGGCGATTGATCAACTCAACAGCAACCGCAATGGATCTTTGATTGACTTCATTGACGACTTCTCAAAGCGGTTTCAGGGTTACCTGGATGAATACCATACCTTGCTCACGGACAATCGAATTTGGAAGCAGCGCACGGTGGGTATTGGCGTTGTCACCCCTGAACGTGCGATGAATTTGGGTTTCACCGGCGCGATGCTGCGCGGCTCCGGCATCGCCTGGGATTTGCGCAAAAAACAACCCTATGATGTCTATGACCGCATGGACTTCGATATTCCTGTTGGCAAAACCGGTGACTGCTACGACCGCTACCTGGTTCGCATGGAGGAGATGAAGCAGTCGAATCGCATCATCAAGCAATGTGTTGACTGGCTGCGTGTAAATCCAGGCCCGGTCATCACAGACAACCACAAGGTGGCCGGGCCGGATCGTGAATCGATGAAGACAAACATGGAAGAGTTGATCCACCACTTCAAACTCTTCACCGAAGGCTTTCACGTGCCAGAGGGCGAAGCTTACGCGGCGGTGGAGCATCCGAAGGGCGAGTTTGGCATTTACATCGTCAGCGACGGGGCCAACAAGCCATACCGTCTGAAAATTCGCGCGCCCGGTTTCGCTCATTTGGCAGGCTTGAACGAAATGGCCAGTGGTCACATGATTGCGGATGCGGTGGCCATCATTGGCACCATGGACATTGTGTTTGGGGAGATTGATCGATGATCTCGGATGCGTCGAAGGCGCGGTTTGCAACGGAGGTTGCCAAGTACCCTGCGGATCAAAAGCAGTCGGCCGTTATGGCCTGTTTGGCCATCGTTCAGCAGGAGCTAGGTTACGTCAGCGTGCAGAGCGAAAAAGTGGTTGCCGATTACCTTGGCATGGCTCCGATAGCAGTCCACGAAGTCACCACGTTCTACAACATGTACAACCAGCGACCGGTAGGTACCTTCAAGCTTAATGTCTGTACCAATTTGCCCTGCCAATTGCGTGACGGCGCTGCGGCTCTGAAGTACCTTGAGCACAAGCTGGGAATTCACATGGGGCAGACCACGTCGGATGGCATGTTTACGTTGCAGCAAAGTGAGTGTCTGGGCGCCTGCGCGGACTCGCCCGTCCTGCTGGTCAATGACCGTTCGATGTGCAGCTTCATGACAGATGACAAACTTGACCAACTCATTGATGGTTTGCGTGCATCAGGCGAGCGATCACAGCCCAGTGCGTCTTTACTCGCAGGTGCAAAATGATGATGACTGCCGACAAAGTGTTGTCCCAGTTCCAGGCCAATGGCTTGGAAAGCTGCTTTCATGGCCGGCATATCAATCCGCAAATTTATGCGGGTCTGAATGGTCGCAACTGGCGGCTCAAAGACTACGAAGCGAGGGGTGGTTATCAAGCCCTGCGAAAAATTCTGGGCAAAGATGGCGCATCGCTTCCAGACGTTACGACAGTTGGCATGACGCAGGATCAGGTGATCGCGGTCGTTAAAGAGTCAGCCTTGCGTGGGCGCGGCGGTGCTGGTTTCCCGACGGGCCTGAAGTGGAGCTTTATGCCCCGCCAGTTCCCCGGTCAAAAATACCTTGTCTGCAATTCCGATGAAGGTGAGCCGGGCACCTGCAAGGATCGCGACATCCTTCAATTCAATCCGCACATCGTGATTGAAGGAATGATCATTGCAGCCTACGCGATGGGCATCTCAGTGGGCTACAACTACATTCACGGTGAGATTTTCACTACCTACGACCGGTTTGAAGAGGCGCTTGAAGAGGCAAGGGCGGCGGGACTGCTGGGTGACAAAATCCTAGGCAGTGGTTTCAGTTTTCAACTGCACGCCTTCCACGGTTTTGGTGCCTATATTTGCGGTGAAGAAACAGCCTTGCTCGAATCGCTGGAAGGCAAAAAAGGTCAGCCTCGCTTCAAACCACCATTCCCGGCAAGTTTTGGTCTATACGGCAAGCCCAGCACGATCAACAACACGGAAACCTTTGCTGCGGTGCCTTGGATCATTCGCAATGGTGGAGCAGCCTACCTCGCTTGTGGCAAGCCGAACAATGGCGGTACCAAAATCTATTCGGTCAGCGGTGACGTGGAGCTGCCCGGCAATTACGAAGTGCCTCTGGGAACGACCTTCCCCAAATTGCTGGAGATTGCGGGCGGTGTTCGCAAAGGTCGCCAGCTCAAGGCGGTCATCCCCGGTGGATCGTCCGCGCCGATATTGCCCGCCGACATCATGATGGGCTGCACCATGGACTACGACTCCATTGCCAAGGCGGGTTCCATGCTGGGTTCGGGCGCCGTGATTGTGCTGGACGACAGCCGATGCATGGTGAAATCATTGCAACGCCTGAGCTACTTCTACATGCATGAGTCATGCGGCCAGTGCACACCTTGCCGTGAAGGCACCGGTTGGATATCGCGCATGGTGGATCGGATTGAGACGGGCCATGGTCGGCCCAGCGACATGGATTTGCTGAACTCCGTCGCCGACAACATCCAGGGTCGAACGATTTGTGCCTTGGGTGATGCCGCAGCGATGCCGGTGCGCGCCATGATCAAGCATTTCCGCCATGAGTTTGAGTACCACGTTGAGCACAAGACCTGCATGGTCCCGGCCTACGTTTGACCGAAGCAGTGCGGCAAAGATACCAAGAAGACACGAAGAAGATACCAAGATTGCAAGATGATTGAAATCGAACTGGACGGCAAGAAAATTGATGTGCTTGAAGGCAGCATGATCATGCATGCTGCCGACAAGGCGGGCACCTACATCCCTCATTTTTGCTACCACAAGAAGCTGAGCATTGCCGCGAACTGCCGCATGTGTCTGGTCGATGTGGAGAAGATGCCCAAGCCGATGCCGGCCTGTGCCACACCGGTGACGCAGGGCATGATTGTTCGCACCAAAAGCGACAAAGCGATCAAGGCGCAGCAGTCTGTGATAGAGTTTTTGCTGATCAACCATCCATTGGATTGCCCGATCTGCGACCAGGGTGGCGAGTGCCAGTTGCAGGACTTGGCGGTGGGTTATGGTGGGTCTGCCTCGCGTTACGAAGAAGAAAAACGCGTTGTCGCCGTGAAGGACGTTGGCCCCTTGGTTTCCATGCAGGAGATGAGCCGTTGCATTCACTGCACACGCTGCGTTCGCTTCGGCCAAGAAGTCGCCGGTGTGATGGAGCTGGGTATGTCGCACCGTGGCGAGCATGCCGAGATTGAAACCTTTATCGGAAACTCGATTGACTCGGAGTTGTCAGGCAACATGATTGACATTTGCCCCGTTGGCGCGCTGACGAGCAAGCCGTTTCGTTACAGCGCACGCACATGGGAGCTTTCGCGGCGCAAGTCGGTCAGCCCGCATGACTCCACCGGTGCCAATTTGATCGTTCAAGTCAAGGCCAACAAAGTGATGCGTGTGGTGCCGTTGGAGAACGAGGCTGTCAACGAATGCTGGATTGCCGACCGTGACCGCTTTTCCTACGAGGCACTCAATGGGCCCGAGCGTTTGACGGCACCCATGCTCAAGCAAGGCGGTGAGTGGCGCGTGGTTGACTGGCAAACCGCGCTGGAGTTCGTTGCCAATGGCGTCAATCAAATCAAAGCCACACATGGGGCAAGCAGTTTGGGTGCGCTGGTCAGCCCTCACAGTACCCTAGAAGAACTGTTTCTCGCAGCCCGCTTGATGCGTGGGCTGGGCAGCGAGAATATTGATTACCGTTTGCGCAACGCTGCGTTCCCGGTGCCGGTCGTCTCGGGCGATGGGCGCACAACCGCGCGTTGGTTGGGCACATCAATTGCCTCTTTGTCCCAATTGCAGCGCGTGCTGGTTGTTGGCTCGAACCTGCG
>JANOTE010000480.1:0-3784 GCA_031416195.1 Rhodoferax sp. | reverse complement strand
TCCAGCAACTGCTTGCGCATGTCGAAGTTGCGGGCCTCGACCTTGCGCTGCGCGCTCTCGATGCTGCGCGTGACCATGCCCGCTTCAATCGCCTCGCCATCGGGCATTTTGAGCCGGTCCATGATGGCTTTGACGCGCTCGCCCGCGAAAATGCGCATCAGCGAATCGTCCAGGCTTAAGTAAAAGCGCGATGAACCAGGATCACCCTGGCGGCCCGAGCGGCCTCGAAGCTGGTTGTCGATACGGCGCGATTCATGCCGCTCGGTGGCGATGATGCGCAGGCCGCCCAATGAGGTCACCTGCTCGTGATCCTTCGTCCACTGAGCCCGCGCCGAGCTGACTTGCTTCTCCCGGGTCGCCACGTCCAACGCTTGATCCGCCTCAATCGCGGTGACAACCTTGTCCAAGTTGCCGCCCAACACGATGTCCGTGCCCCGGCCTGCCATGTTGGTGGCAATCGTGATCATTTTGCTGCGACCAGCCTGGGCCACGATGTCGGCCTCGCGCGCGTGCTGCTTGGCGTTCAAGACCTGATGCGGCAGATTTTCAGCCTCCAGCAGCTTGGCGATGATTTCCGAATTTTCAATCGACGTGGTGCCGACCAACACCGGCTGGCCGCGCTCGTAACATTCCTGGATGTCCTTGATCGCCGCTTCGTATTTCTCGCGCGTGGTTTTATAGACGCGGTCCAACTGGTCTTCGCGTTTGTTGGGGCGGTTGTGTGGCATCACCACCGTCTCCAGCCCGTAGATTTCCTGGAACTCGTAGGCCTCGGTGTCAGCCGTGCCGGTCATGCCCGCCAGCTTGGCGTACAGGCGGAAATAGTTTTGAAACGTGATCGATGCCAGCGTTTGGTTCTCGGGCTGAATGCTCACACCCTCTTTGGCCTCCACTGCCTGGTGCAGGCCATCGCTCCAGCGCCGCCCGGTCATCAGGCGCCCGGTGAATTCATCGACGATGACGATCTCAGCCCCGGCGTCGCCGTTTTGCACCACGTAATGCTGGTCGCGGTGGTAGAGGTGGTTGGCCCGCAGCGCCGCGTACAGGTGGTGCATCAGCGTGATGTTGGCTGGGTCGTACAGCGTGGCACCTTCAGGGATGAGATTCAGGCCGAACAGAATTTTCTCTGCACTTTCGTGGCCCTGCTCGGTAAGGAACACCTGCTGACTCTTTTCATCCAGCGTGAAGTCGCCCGGTTTGGTCACGCCCTCACCCGTGCGCGGGTCTGCCTCGCCTTCCTGGCGCGTCAGTTCAGGCACGATCTTGTTAATCGCGAGGTACAGACTGGTGTGGTCTTCGGCCTGCCCGCTGATGATCAGCGGGGTGCGGGCTTCGTCAATCAGGATCGAGTCCACCTCGTCAACGATGGCGTAGTTCAGCCCACGCTGTACCCGGTCGGCCACCTCGTAGACCATGTTGTCACGCAGGTAGTCAAAACCGTATTCGTTGTTGGTGCCGTAAGTGATGTCAGCGCGGTAGGCCGCCTGCTTTTCCTCGCGCGGCATTTGCGGAAGATTGATACCGACCGACATGCCCAAAAAGTTGTAGAGCTTGCCCATCCACTGCGCATCGCGATTGGCCAGGTAATCATTGACCGTAACGACGTGTACGCCCTTGCCCGACAACGCATTCAAATAGACAGGTAGCGTGGCCGTCAAGGTTTTGCCTTCACCCGTGCCCATTTCAGAAATTTTGCCGTTGTGCAGCGACATGCCACCAAGCAACTGCACATCGAAATGGCGCATCTTCATGACGCGCTTGGAGCCCTCGCGCACCACAGCGAAGGCTTCAGGCAACAGCGCATCGAGCGTTTCACCATTGGCAACACGCTCGCGGAACTCCTGCGTTTTGGCTTTAAGTTCATCGTCGCTCAATTTCTCAAGCTCGGCCTCCATGCCATTGATGCGGGACACCCCACTGCGGTATTGCTTGAGAAGGCGGTCATTGCGACTGCCGAAAATTTTGGTCAGGAAGTTGTTGGCCATGAATGCAAGACCGCGGCGCGCAGCCCACCTGGGCCACCGAAACGGTGCAATCCTTTATTTAATCAAAGTGAAATGGGGTTGCCAGCATGAAAACTCAAGTCTGATGACTCAAGCTCGCCCTCGCCTGCTCGCCTAAGCCCACCATTTTACAGTCGCGACGAAGGCTCGCCGCGGACGGTTATTTCCTGATCGAACGGTTAGGCAAACTAGGCTTGGATGCCACGGTTATGGGCAGGTTGCTGCCAGCGGACAAAAACTTCTGCGGATCTTGCGGCACGCCCTGCACCAGCACTTCAAAATGCAAATGCGCGCCGGTTGATCGCCCGGTATTTCCCACCGCCGCTATTTTTTGACCGCGTTTGATCAAATCACCTTTTTTGACAAACATCGCTGACGCGTGGGCATAACGCGTGATCAACTCGTTGCCGTGGTCAATTTCAATCAGGTTGCCGTAACCACTGTGGTGTTCGTTCACCACCACCACACCGCCCGCAGCCGCCAAAATCGGCGTGCCGTGCTCTGCCTGGAAATCCATTCCCGTATGGAGTGCCGAACCATTGGTAAACGGGTCAATGCGCCAGCCAAAGGCCGAGCCCAAAATGCCATCGGTGACGGGCTGCTGGGTGGGCACCATCATGTTGCGGATTTTCTGCTCGAACAGGCGAGACTCCAGCATGGTCAACAGTTCAGTACGCTGGTTCGACAGTCGATCCAAATCAGCCAAAGTGGCCTGTAACTGCTCCATCGACAAAGACTGCCCGCCCACCAACACCCCGCCACGACCGGCCGGCGCCTTGATGTCAGCGGGGTTGACACCCGCCAGACCAGAGACCCGCTCGCCCAACGACTCCAACTGGGTCATTTTGGCCTGCATCTCGCCCAGCTTTTGCGCCATCACGTCCAGGTTTTGCCGCATGAAGCGGTCGCGCTGCTCGAACTCATCCTTGACCAGCAAGCGTACGAAAGTACCAATGACGGGCCAGCCCTCGCGCGCACCCTTGAGAAACACCCAATGGTAAATACCAGCGGCAACCAACGTCAGCAAGAACGAAAGTAGCACTCCCGCAAATACCAGCCGCCTGCCTGACAGATGAATCGCGCGGCTCTTGGCAAGCCATGCGTCAGTGATAATTAATTGCATATGATTTCCCCTTCAAGAACACAGCCCGTGTCAAACCGCGTTCGCAGCGTGACGCTGTTGCAAGCCACGCAAGAATCTCCCATGTTAGCCAAGCTCAGTGGCTTGGTCAGCGACTCAGTGGCCCGCCTCAAAGCCATTGAATCCCTCATCCCATCCAACTTACGCGCATCAATCAAGCCCGGCCCCATTGACGGCGCAACCTGGTGCCTGATCGTGGACAACAACGCCACCGCCGCCAAAATTCGCCAACTGCTGCCCGCGCTGCAAGCCCATCTTCGGGTCAAAGGGTGGGAGGTTAACTCAATCCGGCTGAAGGTTCAAATTTCGACGGGCTGAGGATACCCGGCGTTTTCGGGGGCCCAAAAGAAAAAACCGTTTCAAGCTCTTCGCTTGAAACGGTTTTCCAATTTTTGGCGGAGTGGACGGGACTCGAACCCGCGACCCCCGGCGTGACAGGCCGGTATTCTAACCAACTGAACTACCACTCCTGATAGCTAACTCTATTTCTACTAACTTCTCTTTCTACCAACTCTACTTACGCCACCCTGCCTGGCAACAGTGCCCCTGGACAATTTGGCGACCCCACGGGGATTCGAACCCCGGTACCTACCGTGAAAGGGTAGTGTCCTAGGCCTCTAGACGATGGGGTCAAAACCTT
>JANOTE010000479.1:0-2352 GCA_031416195.1 Rhodoferax sp. | reverse complement strand
ACTGGCAATCTTGATCGCGCCACGGGTACGCGCATTGCCGATCTGCTGTTTGAGCTCAACCGTGAACAACATACCACGTTGATTCTGGTCACACACGACGAAACGCTGGCGCGGCGTTGCAACCAGCGCCTGACACTCGATGCCGGCCGCCTGTTAGTTGCAGATCCACTTGCGATGCACATGGACGTGCAAGTGCCGCAGGAGGCAGGAGGCCGGGAGCGGCCAGCACCCCTTGAAATAAAGGCTAACGCGTGAAGGGTAGTTTTGCATTGGCGA
The DNA here is from genome assembly GCA_031416195.1 of Rhodoferax sp. Taxonomy (GTDB): domain Bacteria; phylum Pseudomonadota; class Gammaproteobacteria; order Burkholderiales; family Burkholderiaceae_C; genus JANYCG01. Next base: position 2,076 of record JANOTE010000479.1, on the reverse strand, counting down.
TGCGCATGCTGCGCCGCGACTGGCAGGCCGGTGAATTGCGCGTGCTCGCCGCCGCGCTGATTGTCGCCGTTACCAGCATCACTGCGGTGGGATTTTTTACTGACCGCATCAGCCAGGCACTGCATCGTCAGGCCAATGAACTGCTGGGTGCAGATCTGCTGATCGCTTCCGATCAACCGGTCGCCGCAAACGTGCGTGATCTGGCGCGCCAGCACGGCCTGCACAGCACCGAAACGCTGGACTTCCGCAGCATGGTGATAGGCAACGGAGTGACAGGCGATAATATCCGGCTGGCAGAGATTAAAGCCGTCAGCGACGGCTACCCATTGCGCGGCACGTTACGCACGGCGCCACAACGCTTCGTGCCCGACGCGCCTGCCGCTGGCATTCCCGCGCCCGGCACCGTGTGGCTCGATGCCGGACTACTGGCCCCGTTAAATCTCAACGTAGGGGATTCCATCACGCTGGGTGAAGCGCAACTCACCATCACGGCGGTGCTCACCCACGAACCCGCACGCGGCGGAGACTTGTTCAGCATCGCACCGCGCCTGATGCTCAACAGTGCCGATTTGCCGCGCACCCAATTAGTGCAGCCCGCCAGCCGCGTACGCTACCACTTGCTGGTGGCGGGTGATAATGCACAGTACATCACCGCTTATCGCACTGCCATCACGCCGCTGTTAAAGGTAGGTGAACGCATCGAAGGCATCGAAGATGCGCGCCCTGAATTACGCTCGGCACTGACGCGTGCCAAGAGCTTTCTCGGCCTCGCCGCGCTGGTGAGCGTGATGCTGGCCAGCGTCGCCATAGCCACCGCCACACGCCGCTTTGTACTGCGGCATCTCGACAACTGCGCCATGATGCGCTGCCTGGGCGCAGCGCAAAGCGACATCACGCGGCTTTATGTTTATCAGATCCTCGCTCTTGGCCTGGCCGCCAGTCTGCTGGGCTGTGTGCTGGGTTATGCCGCGCAGGGCGTGCTGGTCAATGTGCTGGGCAGCATGGTGTCTGCCGAACTGCCAGCGCCTTCATTAGAGCCAATAGTTTCAGGCCTGCTCACCGGCATGATCACCCTGCTTGGCTTTTCCCTGCCACCGCTGCTGCAACTCAAATCGGTGCCGCCGTTGCGCGTGCTGCGGCGCGACATAGGCAGCCCATTGGGCGCACGCACTACCAGTCTCGCAGCGTATGGCGCTGGCATCACCGCACTGGCGGTGCTGATGTTATGGCAGGCAGGTGAGATTAAGCTCGGCCTATATATGCTGGGCGGCACCGTGGTCACACTGCTGGCGCTCGGTGCGCTCACCGTGCTGCTCATGAACAGCCTGAAGCTGTTGCGCCGTAATCACACTGGGCACAGCGGCGCGACATGGCGCTTTGGCATGGCCAATATCACACGTCGCGCCCAAGGCAGCGTAGTGCAAGTCGTGGGGTTCGGCATTGGCATCATGGCGCTGCTGCTGCTCACGCTGGTGCGCGGCGACTTGCTCGACGACTGGCAAAAAAGCCTGCCTGCCGATGCACCCAACCGCTTCCTCATCAACATCCAGCCTGATCAAGTCGCGCCCATCCAGCGCTTTCTTGAGCAGAAAAATGGCGGCGAAACAGTGCTGTTCCCCATGATTCGTGGCCGTCTCACTGGCGTTAACGACAAACCCGTCGCACCTGAAAACTACAGCGACGAACGCGCGCAACGCCTGGTGGCACGCGAATTTAATTTATCGTGGGCCGCGCACATGCAGGCCGACAATAAAATTGTCGCGGGTGCCTGGTGGAAGGAAAACGACACAAACAAACACGTCGTATCCGTCGAAGAAGGCCTCGCCACAACCCTCGGCCTGGCACTGGGCGATAGCATGCGGTTTTCCATCGCCGGCAGCGAATTCAGCGCCACCATCACCAGCCTGCGCAAAGTGGAATGGGATTCCATGCACCCTAATTTCTTCGTGCTCGCTCCGCCCGGCGCGCTTGACACCTACCCCGCCAGCTTCATGACCAGCCTCTACGTCGCCATCAATCCACCGGGCAATACGCCGGGTAATCAACCCGACATCATGAGCACCCTGGTCAAAACCT
>JANOTE010000478.1:0-4120 GCA_031416195.1 Rhodoferax sp. | reverse complement strand
CCCGCGCTGGTGTTTGTGACGGCGTACGACCAGTACGCGCTGCAAGCGTTTGAGGCGCAGGCGATCGACTATGTGCTCAAGCCGGTGCAAGCTGCCCGGCTGGCAAAAACAGTGTCGAAAGTGCAATCAGCTCTCGCACAACGTTCACACGGCGCTTCTGATATTGAAGCAACGGTGACCCAACTTCGGGGCTTGGTGACGCAACCCGTCACGCCTTCGGTCGCGCCGCTGAGGGTCATTCAAGCCAGCGTCGGCAGCAGCATCCGCATGGTGCCGATTGAAGAAGTGCTGTTTTTTGAAGCGGCTGACAAATACGTGCGCGTGCTCACCGCGCAGCATGAGTATTTAATTCGCACGCCGCTGAAAGAGCTCACGGCGCAGTTGGATGCACAAACCTTCTGGCAAATCCACCGGGGCACCATCGTGCGCGCGGGCAGCATCGAAGCCGTCAACCGTGATGAATCCGGCAAGCTGTGGCTGAATCTGCGTGGTCTACCGCAAAAAATCGCTGTGAGCAGGCTTTACGCGCACCTGTTCAAGGCGATGTAACAGAGGGCTGATGAAAAAGCCAAATGCTGAATCAGTGATGATTGCGACCTTTCTCGTTGCTCTGCCCATGGCCTGAAATCCGTACTGCCACCTGCGGCACACCGCCCTGGTGCCCATAGCCGTGCCCCCGATGCCAGCCGTGGTGCCTACGATGCTGGTCACCTTGGTAGATCACCTGCGGCGCGCCGTAGTAAACAGGCCCAGGCTGCGTGTAATAAATGGGCTGGGGCCGCGCATAGACCACCTGCGGTTGCGAATAAACCACCTGGGGTTGCTGGTACACCACTTGGGGCTGCTGGTAATGCTCATAGACCACAGGGGGCTGTTGATACATCACCTGGGGTTGCGGATAGACCACGACGGGCTGCTGATAAATCACAGGTGACGACACCCCTACCGACCAGTAAACTCCGTTGGCGCTGGCCGGGTTGCTGGCAAAAAGCGCAACCCATCCCAGGGTGATGCCGACTGCTGAATCCATCAAACGTCTCGTTTTCATGGCGGGCTCCTTCTTCGCATTGAGCGACTGTGGGGGCCAATCAACGTGCCCCTGTCCAGATTAACGCGTCACGAGGGGATTCGTGTACGCGCTGCTTTGTGAAGTACGTTGCCAGACGTAACGGTGAACTCCACAGCGCAACGCGTCAACACCTAAAATCGCGCCATGACTGCCCCTGAAAACTCCTCCAGCGCCGCTTCCAGCAAACCCAGCAACTTCCTGCGCCAGGCGCTCGAAAACGACTTGGAAAAAGGAACCTACGCCCAACGCCAATGGGCGGGCAGCCCCGGCGACGCAGCGCACCACGCCAAAGGCGTGCTCGACCCCGCCAAAATCCGCACCCGCTTCCCGCCCGAGCCCAACGGCTACCTGCACATTGGCCACGCCAAAAGCATCTGCATCAACTTTGGCCTGGCGCGCGACTACGGTGGCATTTGCCATTTGCGCTTTGACGACACAAACCCCGAGAAAGAAGACACCGAGTTTGTGAACTCGATCAAGGAATCTGTCAAATGGCTGGGCTTCGACTGGAACGGTTCGCCCGATGCCGCGCCGTACCAGGCCAGCGATTACTTCGACTTTATGTACCGCGCGGCAGAATATTTGGTTGAGGCCGGTCTGGCTTACGTTGACGAGCAAACCGTCGAACAAATGCGCCTGAACCGGGGCGACTTTGGCAAACCCGGTGTGGACAGCCCGTATCGCACCCGCACGCCCGCGGAAAACCTGGCGCGCTTTCGTGAAATGCGTGACGGTCAACACGAAGACGGCTCCATGGTGCTGCGCGCCAAGATTGATATGTCCAGCCCGAATATCAACCTGCGAGACCCAGCCATCTACCGCATACGCCGCGCCACCCACCACAACACTGGCGACACCTGGTGCATCTACCCGATGTACACCTACGCACATCCGATTGAAGACGCGCTGGAGAACATCACCCACAGCCTGTGTACGCTGGAGTTTGAAGACCAGCGCCCGTTTTACGACTGGCTGCTGGATCGCCTGTGCGATGGCAAGTTGCTGGCCCAACCGCACCCACGTCAATACGAATTTGCCCGCCTGAACCTCACCTACGTCATCACCAGTAAGAGGAAGCTCGCACAACTGGTGTACGACCACAAAGTCAGCGGCTGGGACGACCCGCGCATGCCCACCATCGTCGGCCTGCGCCGGCGCGGCTACACGCCCGAGGCGATTCAGCTTTTCGCCGAACGCATCGGTGTCACCAAGAGCGACAGCTGGATCGACTACGCCACGCTGGAGGGCTGCCTGCGCGAAGACCTCGACCCCAAAGCCGCCCGCGCCATGGCCGTGCTGGATCCGATCAAACTCATCATCACCAATTTTCCTGATGGAGAAACAACGGATCACACCGCTCCCGTGCACCCCCAAGCACCCGAGCGCGGCACGCGAGCTTTCAAGTTTGGCAAAGAACTCTGGATCGACGCCAGCGACTTCCAGGAAGTACCCGAAAAAGGCTACCACCGCCTTTACGTGGGCAACCAAGTCCGCCTGAAATACGGCTACTTCGTCAAATGCACCGGCTTCCAAAAAGACGCTGACGGCAAAGTCACCGAAGTACACGCCGAGTACTTCCCCGAGAGCAAAAGCGGAACCCCCACGAGCGGCAACTACAAAGCCAAAGGCGTGATCACCTGGGTTGCCGCAACCGACGCGCTGACGGCAGAAGTCCGCATCTACGACCGCCTGTTCAACGATGCCCAGCCCGACGCAGGCGGCAAAGACTTCATCGAAAACCTGAACCCGAACAGCCTGAAAGTTGTCACTGCGTTTATCGAGCCATCACTCGCCACCTCCCAGGCCGATGATAAGTTTCAGTTTGAGCGGCATGGCTACTTTGTGGCGGATCGGGTCGATCACGCAGTGGGCAGGCTGGTGTTTAACTTGGCGGTGGGGTTGAAGGATGGGTGGGGGAAGTAAGTTACCGCAAGCTTCGTTAAATCAATAGAATTAAAACGATGACTCTTGCCACCCCATCATCAGCCACACTATCAGCCACTCGCGCATTCGCAGCGCGCGTAGCAATAGAGTACCCCACGCAACGAGCCATCCTGTTTGGCAGTCGAGCGCGCGGTACCGCCCATGCTGAAAGCGATGCGGACGTGGCTGTCATCCTCAAAGGCCACACCGGTCATTTCATCAAAACCAAAATGGCCATGAACGACATTGCCTACGACATCCTTCTTGACACCGGCATCCGCATCCAGCCTTTACCCGTGTGGGAAGGCGAATGGGCGAACCCCGAAAATTACTCAAACCCGCATTTGCTGCGCAATATTTCAGCTGAAGGCATCACTTTGTGAATGCTGAGGAACTGATGGCAAAAGCGCGTCGGGCGCTGGCCAGTGCCCAGAAACTTCTGCAAGACGGCGATGGCGACGGCGCGTGTAATCGTGCTTATTACGCCATGTTTGATGCGGCACGCGCGGCGCTGATCGCCTCCAACGCGCCAGTTCCACCAGAAATTGCCAAAACCCATAGCGGACTTATTTCCGCGTTTTCACTGCACTTGGTAAAGCCCAATTTGTTTCCTGTCGAGCTGGGCCGCTCGCTGAACAAAGCAGAAGACCTTCGACTTGTTGCCGATTACAAGGGTGACTCCATCGATGCGGAGGAAGCGATTTGGGTAGTGCAAGCGGCGGAGACTTTTATCGAAGAAGTAGATTTGCGTTTTATGGCCGGGTAAATGAAGCCTGCCAGTCCCCGGAAACCAACACAACCCACAGTCGTGGTGATTGCCGGCCCCAACGGCGCGGGCAAATCGACGGCAGCACCCTACCTGCTCAAGCAGGCTCTTGGTATTCTGGAATTCGTGAACGCAGATCAGATCGCAGTCGGTTTGTCTGCCTACTCGCCTGAAACCGTCTCGTTTGAAGCGGGCCGCATCATGCTACTCAAGTTCGACACTTTCTGAACGTAAGTGTTTGATTTCATTAGAAACGCAAGGCAAACCGCAGACTACAAAACTGGCTTGGCGAGGTCTGATGGGGTTGGTGGTGCCAAATTCAAGGCGGCAAATAGTGACTTCTGGGCAGGGGTTATCTCAGT
>JANOTE010000477.1:0-2981 GCA_031416195.1 Rhodoferax sp. | reverse complement strand
CCCGATGGGCACACGCTGCTGATGACGGTTGACGCTTTCACCATGGCCCCGGCGCTCTACAAAAACATGCCGTACGACCCAGTGAGCGATTTCTCGCCCGTCGGCACACTGGCTGACTCCAGTTACGCGTTCGCCGTGCACCCTTCTGTGCCTGCGAAAGACTTGAAGTCGCTGCTTGCCTACTTGAAGGCGAACCCGGCAAAGGTGAACTACGCCAGCCCTGGCAACGGCACGCCGCATCATCTGGCGATGGAGGTTTTCAAGGCCAAGGCCGAGGTCGATGTGCTTCATGTGCCGTACAAGGGAATTGCTGGTGCGCTGACCGATTTGTTGGGTGGCCAGGTGCAGCTGATGTACGGGAGCGTGAATTCGCTGGTGCCCCATGCAGCTTCCGGCAAAGTTCGCCTGCTGGCCGTCACCGGCACAGCCCGCAGCCCCGTGATTCCCGAGGTTGCCACCTTCCAGGAACAAGGCATGGGCGCCATGGATGCCGGCAACGCCTACTATTTTGTGCTGGCCCCAGCACGCATGCCCGCTGAATTGGTGACACGTCTGAACGGTGACTTCTCAGCCGTCATCAATGCGGTTGACGTGAAGGCCGACTTGCTGAAACAAGGCCTCACCGTTCGAACCGGAACCCCACTCCAGCTGGGTGCTGCCGTCAAAGCTGACCTCGTGCGCTGGCGCAAGGTGGTCACCGACGCTGGCATCACCGCAGACTAACGCGCGGACGCTTCAAACCGGCCATCCGATCAAGGCCCGAGGGCTCCCGTGAAACAACCCAAAATCGACATCTACAACCACGTGATGCCCCCGTCCTACCTGGCGCTGGTGAACCAACACGGCAAAGAGCCGGGCATGGTCAGGCGCATGAACGGTTTGCGCATCCTTTGGGACATGGCCGCACGCGTTGAGATGCTCAACACCTGGCCTGAAGTGCAACAAATCATCACGCTGGCCGTTCCATCGCCGGAAATGCTGGGCGGCCCAGATGAATCGCCCGGATACGCCCGCGTGGCCAACGAAGGCATGGCCGAAATCTGCCGGCAATGGCCGGACAAGTTCCCTGGTTTTGTGGCCTCCCTGCCCATGAACAACCCAGGCGCAGCCCTGCTGGAAATGGACTACGCCATTGAAAAACTCGGTGCCAAAGGCGTGCAGATCCTCACCAACGTGAACGGCCGCCCGCTGGACGAACCCGAGATTTTTCAAATCTTCGAGCGCATCACCAACCACCACAAAATGCCGGTGTGGATGCACCCGACCCGGCCGGCTTCCAAGCCAGACTATGCCAACGAAGATAAATCCAAATATGAAATCTGGCAGGTTCTTGGGTGGCCGGTTGAAACCAGTGTGGCCATGTCGCGCATGGTGTTCTCGGGCCTGTTGGAGCGTTTGCCAGAGTTGCGCCTGATCACCCACCACTGCGGCGGCATGTTGCCTTATTTCGCGGGCCGCGCTGAAACGCTGTGGGCGCAGATGGGCAGCCGCGGTGACGGATCGGAAGCCAATGTATTGAAGTCCCTGTCCAAACCACCCATCGAGTATTTCAAGATGTTTTATGGTGACACCGTGCTGGGCGGCTCCAGTTCGGCACTGCGCTGCGGGCTGGATTTTTTTGGCGCTGACAAGGTGGTGTTTGCCAGCGACTGCCCGTTTGACCCGGAAGGCGGGCCGATGTTCATCCGTGAGGGCATCCGGTCTATTGAAGACCTGGACCTGCAGGCTGATGATGCCCGCAAGATTTATTTTGGCAATGCTTTCAAGCTGCTGGGGATGACCTGAATGTCACCCCGTCAAACCCATTGAAAAAGTGCCATGAACAAAATCTTTCTATGCCTGGCCGTGTCGCTGCTGATGCACACGGGCACATACTCGCAACCTGCCACCGGTCTCGGTGAGACCGTCCAAGTCGAGAATGGCGCGCTGCGTGGCGCTCCCCGCAATCCCCAGGAGCTGCTGGTCTTCAAGGGCATCCCCTTTGCCGCGCCGCCAGTGGGGTCGTTGCGCTGGCAAGCGCCCCAACCGGCCAAACCGTGGGATGGGACGCGCGATGCCACTGGTTTTGGCAACCGTTGTTGGGCGAATGTGCGGGTGCCTTCACTGGCGAATCGAAGCGGTGGTGTGCCGCTGAGTGAAGACTGCCTCTATCTCAACCTGTGGACGGGTGCCAAAACATCCAGCGAACGGCGTCCCGTCATGGTCTGGATCCATGGGGGCGGTTTTCAGTTCGGCACGGCAGGCGATCCCAATACCGATGGTGCCTTGTTTGCCCAAAAAGGCGTGGTTTTGGTCAGTGTGAACTATCGGCTGGGGGTATTCGGATTCTTTGCCCACCCGCAGCTCAGAAGTGAGGGCCGTCTGGCTGGCAACTTTGGAATCTTGGACCAGATTGCAGCTTTGAAATGGGTGCAGTCAAACATTGCAAGCTTCGGCGGCGACCCCAAGAACGTCACCATTTTTGGAGAGTCGGCCGGGTCCCAAGCCGTCAGCCTGTTGATGGGCTCGCCCATGGCCAAGGGGCTTTTCCATCGGGCGATTGGGCAGAGTGGCTCGTCGCTCCAGCAGCTTCCGAGCCTGGCCGAAATCGGCATTCGGGGTGCAGCCTACGCCGGTGCCTTGGGCGCCTCATCGGCCACCAAATCAATTGAAGAGTTGCGGGCCCTGCCGGCCGAACGCATCAACGCCGCAGCCACCTGGGATTTCGCGGGCGGCGCGCCGATGGTCTTCGCGCCGGGCATTGATGGCCACGTTTTCCCCGCCAACATGGAGGAAGTATTCCGCAAGGGCCAGCAGAACGACGTGCCCCTTTTGGCAGGGTACAACAAGCGCGAGGCTTTTCCGTTTCTGGTGGAAACGCTTCCCCACAGCACATCCGCGGAGTTTCACGCAGCTGCGCAACTGGTTTTCGGAATTGAGAAGATGCCTGAATTCCAGACGCTTTACCCGACCGATACACCTGTCGCGCTCAAAGCCTCTGC
>JANOTE010000476.1:0-2580 GCA_031416195.1 Rhodoferax sp. | reverse complement strand
GACGCGATCGGCACGCTGCATCTGCTTGGCAGGCAGGGAGTCAGCGTGATCGCCGCTGCAGGGCTGGACATGGCCATCTGGGATGCACTCGCGAAAGCAGCCGGGCTGCCGCTGGCAGAGTTGCTGGGCGGCAGCGTCGGCAAGGTACGCACCTACAACACGAATGGGCTGTGGCTGCTGCCGCTGGACAAGCTGGCGAAGGAAGCTGCGGAACTGGTCGATGAGGGCAACTTCAGCGCGATCAAGATTCGCCTCGGGCGCCCGAAGCTCGCCGATGATCTGAAGGCTCTGGCGTTGGTGCGTGAATCAATCGGCAAAGACATCCATCTGATGTGCGACTTCAACCAGGGGCAGACGCTGCAAGAGGCGATCTGGCGCTGCCACGCGCTGGATGATCAGGGCTTGTACTGGTTTGAGGAGCCGGTGGTCTTTGACAACTACGCGCAAAGCGCACAGTTGGCGCGTGAGCTGAAGACGCCGGTGCAGATTGGTGAAAATATCTATGGACCGCGCTCCTTTTTTGACGCGGTGCAGGCTCAGGCGGCAGATCTTTACATGCCGGATCTGATGCGAATCGGTGGCGTTACCGGCTGGATGCGCGCTGCGGCAATCGCGGGTGCGGCCGGCCATCCGATGTCGAGCCATCTGTATCCGGAGGTGTCTGCGCACCTGCTGCGTGCCACCGAAACTGCAGACTGGCTCGAATGGCGCGACTGGGGCAACCCCATCATTGCGCAGCCGTTCGAAGTTGTCGACGGTCACGCAATCGTTCCAGACCGGCCGGGCAATGGGATCGAATGGAACGAGGCGATGGTCGCCAAGTATGCGTATTAAGCCTGCTAGGGGCAACGTCGAATTCATCGATCAAACACCCGCCCACAGACTGAATCTCCCTTGACATAGATCAACCACCTGCGCCCCCAGAGGGCTTACGCTGGTGTCATCTTCAATGAGGGACACACCATGTACAAACGAATTCTGGTTGCCACGGATGGCTCAAATCTGTCCAAAAAAGCGGTTGGGCACGCCATTGCACTGGCCAAGCTGTGTGATGCGGAGTTGGTAGGCCTGACGGTGGTGGCGCGCTACCCGATGAGCTACTTTGAGGGCGGCGTGGCGCTGGCGGCTGACGAGGTTTCGCGCATCGAATCGCAATGGATGGAAAGTGGGCAGAGCATTGTCAATTCCGTCAAAACAGTGGCTGCCGCCAAGGGCGTGTTCGCCAAGCTGGTGGTGTCCAAATCCGACCTGGTGGCCGAGGCGATCATTGCCGCTGCAAAAAAGAACAAGTGCGATTTGATCGTGATGGCATCGCACGGGCGCAAGGGAATCAAGCGCCTGCTGCTGGGCAGCGAAACCCAACATGTGCTGACGCATTCGACCACGCCAGTGCTGGTGTTGCGGTAAGCTTGATGCAGGCGAGCAACACTGCCCGCTGTCTAAACTGGAGACCCCATGAAAATCCTTCTCGCCGTGGATGGCAGCGCGTACACCAAGAAGATGCTGGCTTACCTGGCCACCCACCAAGACCTGTTCACGGCGGGCAACGACTACACCGTGTTGACGGTGCGTCCCGCGTTGCCTGCGCGCGCCGTTGCTGTTGCAGGGCGGGATGTGGTCGATAGCTATCACCTGGACGAGGCTGAGCGCGTGCTGGCACCTGTCAGCAAATTTTTGCTGCGCCACGGCATTGATGCCAAAACCAGCTGGAAAACCGGCCCGGTGGGCATCACGATTGCCAAGTTTGCCCAGAGCGGCAAGTTCGACATGGTGGTGATGGGCTCGCACGGACACGGCTCGCTTGTGAACATGGTGATGGGCTCGGTCGCCACCCAAGTGTTGTCGCAGTGCGAGGTGCCGGTGTTGCTGGTTCGGTAAGCGGTTGGGTCTATAAATTAACTCCTAGATTAATTTTTTGAGAAAAATGCCATTATTTCGTCAAATTCATGATTAAATAGGGTTCTAGCTCCCGTATAACATGCACAACTAGCTACACTACTTATAGCGCGTGAGTTGACCTGGCAGATTCCAGCTCGCGCAGCCACAAGCTAGCTGCGGCGCGTCGTCAACAAGTCGCTCGGGTTTACCCGCATTTCCCTTAGAACTTCGTCTCTAGAAATCGACTTGTTGCAACGAGAGAACGCGATTTCCTGCAAAATAGCACGGTCGTTCTTTTATTCTGCGCATTGTCCATGGCTCCCGCTCACCTGTCATCGTCAGCCCACAAGCCCGCCGACAGCGAGCCTGTGCGCGCCATGCACAAGGGCGAGCAGACCAAGCAGGTGATCGTGGATGCGGCCCTGGGCTTGGCGACACAGATTGGGCTGGAGGGCTTGAGCATTGGCGTGCTGGCCGAGGTGACGCACATGAGCAAATCGGGCGTGTTTGCTCACTTTGGCTCGCGTGAGGAGCTGCAAATTTCGGTGATCCGCGAGTATTTCAAACGGTTTGAGCACGAGGTCTTCTTGCCCGCCATGCGCGAACCCCAAGGTCTGCCGCGCTTGAAAGCGCTGTTTGCCAATTGGATGAAACGCGTAGCGGTGGAGATTCAGTCCGGCTGCATCTTCATCAGCGGCGCGG
>JANOTE010000475.1:0-4026 GCA_031416195.1 Rhodoferax sp. | reverse complement strand
CGCAGCTCTTCCTCTCGCAGCGCTGGATTCAGCACGACTGGATGCTGCACTATTCAGAGCGGCTTACGCCCGATGGACGTTCTCAATCCGCCGCTCTGATGCTCAAATCCAACCCCAAATTCGTCCTGCGCAACCATTTGGGCGAGCAAGCCATTCGCTTGGCGAAATTGAAGGACTTTTCAGGCGTTGCCACGCTGTTGAAGTTGCTGGAATCGCCGTTTGACGAGCATCCTGGCTTTGAAGCCTACGCCGACTTTCCGCCGGATTGGGCAGCGGGGATTGAGATCAGTTGCTCGTCTTAAAACGAATTTTTACCACAATTGTAGTAAATTTGACTCCAAAACCGCCCAAATTGCAAGTTTTTATTAAATTCTCAATAAAATTGATCGCTAGCTCCCGTATCAATTGCACAAATAGCTATGTTTCTAATAGCTTTAGAAATTAAATGCCTTCCACTACCGCTTGACTTGACGGCATTGCAAGCGATAGATATCATGAGACATATCAAGCACCTTACCCATTCGCACCATGCTTCAAACTGCCAAAATTTTCACCACCGGCCGCAGCCAGGCGGTTCGGTTGCCGCTGGAATTTCGGTTTGACGTGCCGCAGGTGTACATCCGGCGCGACCCGGCTTCGGGCGACGTGGTGCTGTCGCGCAGGCCCGCCGACTGGCAAGGCCTTCTGGACGCGGTGGCGCAAAACAAAAATGACGATTTGCTGATCGAACGCAGGCCCGTCCAACCCCGGCGCGACCCTTTTACGGGCTGGAAGGAATGAGCACGGCGCAAGCCACACGCTTTATGTTGGACACCAACATAATCAGCCACATCATGCAAGGCCGTGATGGCGCGCTGCTTGGAAAACTCGCCTCGATTCAAGTCGGCAGTGCCGTGATTTCCAGCGTCACTCTGGCAGAAATTGAATACGGCCTGCACCGCAAAGGCCACCCGCCGCGCCTGCAAGCTGCGCTGGATCAGATTCTGCTTCGCATGGATGTCCTGCCCTGGGATGAACCCGTCGCCCGCTGTTACGCCGAATTGTGCGACGCGCTCGAAGCCAGAGGCATCAGCTTGAGTGACATGGACATGATGATCGCCGCGCACGCCGTAGCGGTCAACGCAACCCTCGTCAGCCGTGATCGCGCATTTGGGCGGGCGACTGATCGGGTGGCGGTTGAGGTTTGGTAAAGGCCTGGCCGACGGCGGCCTGTATTGCGCGCACCATGCGAACCGACTAATATACCACAATTGTAGTAAATTTGACCCCAAAACAGTCCAAATTGCGACTTTTCCCTAAAACAACAATAAAAATAGACCGCTAGCTCTCGTATCAGTTGCACAAGTAGCTATATTTACAATAGCAATATTGCGACCTGCGTCAGATTTGCCAAATCGCGATACAGCGCGGTCTACAGATACCAGCGGGGATTCAACGGCTTTTTGAAACCTGAGAAAATATAGCTCATGACGTACAAAATTGAAAAAACAGATTCTGAGTGGAAGGCGCTGTTGCAAGGCAAAGGGGCCGAGCCTATGGCGTTTGATGTGACTCGGCACGAGGCGACGGAACGGGCCTTCAGCGGCAAGCTCGCAGACACCAAGGCGGCAGGGATCTACAACTGCATTTGCTGCGGCAAGCCGCTGTTTGATTCGGCTGCCAAGTTTGAATCTGGCTCGGGCTGGCCGAGCTATTTTCAACCGCTGAACCCGAGCGCCGTGGGCACCAAGGTCGACGGCATGCTGTGGATGAAGCGCACCGAGGTGCATTGCGCGGACTGCGGCGCGCACTTGGGGCATGTGTTTGAAGACGGCCCCGCTCCTACTGGCTTGCGCTATTGCATGAACTCAGCGTCTCTGGAATTCAAACCGGTATGAGATTTTTGATTGACTTCCTCCCCGTCGTTATGTTTGTGGGGGCGTACAAGCTTTATGACATTTATGTGGGGACTGGCGTGCTGATGGCCGCCACCGTGGTGCAAATGGCCTTGATCTACGCAATGGATCGCAAGCTGTCCACGATGCACAAGATCACGCTGCTGCTGATTTTGGTATTTGGCAGCTTGACGCTGGTGCTGCAAAACGAGCTGTTCATCAAGTGGAAGCCGACCGTGCTGTACATGGCGATGGCGATTGGTCTGTCGATTGCACTGTGGACGGCCAAGAAGAATTTCCTCAAACTGATGCTGGGCAGTCAGCTTGAACTGCCGGATCCGGTGTGGATGCGGCTGAACGTGGTGTGGATTGCGTATTGCCTCTTCATGGCGGTGATCAACGGTTACGTGGCAGCGTATTTTTCGACCGACGCCTGGGTCAATTTCAAGCTGTGGGGGTACGCGTTTCCAGTGGCCTTCATCATCGGCCAGGGCCTGTACATAGCCCCGCATTTGAAGGGCGAAGAGCCGAGGTCTGGGGTATGAGCACCGCAGCACTGATGGATGAAAAGTTGCGTCAAACGCTGCAACCCACCTCACTTGAAGTGATTGACGAAAGCGCCCAGCATGCAGGGCACGTGGGGTCTAACGGAACTGATTTTGGAACTCATTTCAGAGTCAAAATTGCGTCACCTTTGTTTACGGGTCAAAGCCGCGTGGTTTGCCACCGCCTTGTGTATGATTCGCTCCAGCTTTTTATTGACCAAGGCGTTCACGCCATTGCCATCGAAACTCGCCGCAGCTAGGCTTTTTTTGCCTTCCTTCATTGCTTCTCCCCAACTTTTAACTGTGAATCCCTAGGAAATCTGTATGAAAAAACAAATCTTGGCTGGCCTTGTTGGCGCAGCAATGCTGGTGACACTGGTGCCCTTGGCCCACGCTCAAAACGTCGCCATCGTCAACGGTAAAGCCGTGCCCAAATCGCGGCTGGATGCCCTGGCCGCGCAAATGGCCAAAGCCGGCCGCGCTGTGCCACCTGAGCAGCAAGGCCAACTGCGTGATGCGGTGATTGCTCGCGAAGTCTTCCTGCAAGAAGCGCAACTGCGCGGCCTGGAGGGCAGCCAAGACTTTAAAGACCAGATGGAGCTGACGCGCCAGACCATTTTGATCAACGAGCTGTTTGCCGACTTCCAGAAAAGAAATCCGATTTCGGACGCCGACTTGAAAGCCGAATACGACAAGGCGGTTGCCGCCAACGGTGGTAAAGAATACAAGGCGCGCCACATTCTGGTGGAGAAGGAAGACGAAGCCAAAGCCATCATTGCGCAGTTGAAAAAAGGCGGCAAGTTTGAAGACATCGCCAAAAAATCATCCAAAGACCCAGGCTCTGGTGCCAACGGCGGCGACCTGGATTGGGCAGCGGCAGCCAACTACGTCAAAGAGTTCTCGGATGCCATGGTGGGATTGCAAAAAGGCAAGATGACGGAGGTTCCGGTGAAGTCACAGTTTGGCTATCACATCATTCGCCTGGACGATACGCGCGAAGCGCAGTTCCCGAAATTTGACGATGTCAAGCCGCAAATCGCGCAGCAATTGCAGCAGCAAAAACTGGTGAAATACCAGGAAGATTTGCGCGCCAAAGCGAAGGTTGAGTAGCCAAAGTTTAAGCAAGTGAAGATCGAGTAAGCCGTCAACGTTGACTATCGATCCACGCGAACCCCATCAGTGCGCCGATCATCAGCGGCTGATGGATCATGTAAAAACTCAAGCTCCAGCGGCCCAGCTTTGCCAGCCACTGGTACACGGTTGAACTGCGATTGGGCAGACTCAACCATCGAACCTTGCATTGCATCGCCCATGCACCAGCGGCTGCGCCCCACCCCATCACACCCAGCCACGGCAGCAGCGGCACGTAGTCCTCGGTGTAGGGTTTGCGCGTCACCCAACCGATCCAGTTGAGCGATTTGCTGTTGAGCAAATTGGCCGTGTCCGTCGGCAAGCTCAACTGCCCCGCCATCCAGCCTGCCATCACAATCATAGCGCCTATCACCCATAGCCAATGGCCCAGGGGCACGGTCAACCGCACGATGATCAGCATCACCAGCATGCCGTGCAGTACGCCAAAGTAGATGAAAGTCTTGGGAAACATCCAG
>JANOTE010000474.1:0-8274 GCA_031416195.1 Rhodoferax sp. | reverse complement strand
GGGCAGCAAAGTCAACCGTGCGTGGATCAATGACCACGTCAATGACCCCTATGTGAAGCTGGCCAAGCTGGAGGGCTACCGCGCCCGCGCGGCTTACAAGCTGAAAGAAATCGACGAGTCGTTCAAGCTCATCAAGCCCGGCCAGTTGGTGGTTGATTTGGGCTCGACTCCCGGTGCCTGGAGCCAGTACCTGCGCCGCAAAATGGCCTCAAAAGCGGGTGGCGAGCTCGACGGCCGCATCATCGCGCTGGATCTTTTGCCAATGGAGCCGGTCGAAGGCGTGGAATTTTTGCTGGGCGACATTCGCGAAGACGAGGTATTGGCGCGCCTGACGCAGGCCATGGACGGGCGGTTGGCCGACATTGTGGTGTCTGACATGGCCCCCAACCTTTCGGGCATTCACTCGGCTGATGCCGCGCGGGTCGAGCATTTGATCGAGCTGGCGATTGACTTTGCCAAAACCCACATGAAACCCCAGGGTGCGCTGGTCGCAAAAGTATTCCACAGCGGCGGCTATGACGACTTGGTGCGGCTGTTCAAGAGCAGTTTTCAGGTGGTTAAACCGGTTAAACCAAAGGCTTCGCGTGACAAATCGACAGAAACGTTTTTGGTCGGGCTGGGGCTGAAGAATCTCTGATGAATCTTTGATACAGCGCTATCCCCTTGTTACCGCTGTGGCCGAAACCGCGAATATCCTGAGTGTGGCCCCTTGAAACGCCTAAAATACGACGCAATTGTGACTGCTCGTCCGTCCCGTCTTCTTTACTGCATCCGCACTGGAGTCTCGTTTGAATAATCAGTGGTTTTCTAAAATTGCCGTTTGGCTGGTGATCGCACTTGTGCTGTTCACAGTGTTTAAACAATTCGACACACGCAACGCGGCCGGCGCCGGCTTCGTCGGCTACTCAGACTTTCTGGAAGAGGTGCGCAACAAACGCATCAAGAGCGTATTGATCCAGGAAGGCCCCGGCGGCACCGAGATTCAGGCCGTCACACAGGATGACCGCAAGGTGCGCGTTACCGCCACGTATCTGGATCGTGGCCTGGTCGGCGACCTCATCGCCAACGGCGTGAAGTTCGACGTGAAAGCACGCGAAGAAGGCTCGCTGTTGATGACGCTGCTGGTGAGTTGGGGACCAATGCTGCTGCTGATTGGCGTGTGGGTTTACTTCATGCGCCAAATGCAAGGTGGCGGTAAAGGTGGTGCGTTCAGCTTTGGCAAAAGCAAAGCGCGAATGATGGATGAAAACACCAACCAGATTACCTTTGCCGATGTGGCTGGATGCGACGAGGCCAAGGAAGAAGTCAAGGAAGTGGTCGATTTCCTGAAAGACCCTGCCAAGTTCCAAAAGCTCGGTGGCCGCATTCCGCGCGGTTTGCTGCTGGTCGGCCCTCCCGGTACCGGTAAAACACTTTTGGCCAAAGGCATTGCAGGCGAAGCCAAGGTGCCGTTTTTCTCAATCTCAGGTTCGGATTTCGTCGAGATGTTTGTCGGCGTGGGTGCCGCCCGCGTGCGCGACATGTTTGACAACGCCAAAAAGAACGCGCCTTGCATTATTTTCATTGACGAGATTGATGCAGTCGGTCGCCAGCGCGGTGCTGGCCTGGGCGGTGGTAATGACGAGCGCGAGCAGACGCTTAACCAGATGCTGGTGGAGATGGACGGCTTTGAGACCAACGTCGGCGTGATCGTTGTTGCTGCGACCAATCGGCCTGACATTCTGGATGCGGCGCTGTTGCGTCCTGGCCGTTTTGACCGCCAGGTCTATGTGACGCTGCCTGACATTCGGGGCCGTGAGCAGATCCTGGGTGTACACATGCGCAAAGTGCCTCTGGGCCAGGACGTGAACCCCAGCGTGATCGCACGGGGTACACCCGGCATGTCGGGCGCTGACTTGGCCAACCTGTGCAATGAAGCGGCGTTGATGGCGGCGCGTCGCAATGCCCGCGTGGTGGAGATGCAGGACTTCGAGAAAGCCAAAGACAAAATCTACCTCGGCCCCGAGCGCAAGAGCATGGTAATGACTGAAGAAGACAAGCGCGCCACGGCCTACCACGAGTCCGGCCACGCTATCGTGGCGGAGAGCTTGAAGGGAACCGACCCGGTTCACAAAGTCACCATCATTCCGCGTGGCCGTGCCCTGGGTGTGACCTGGCAGTTGCCTGAGCGCGACACCTACAGCCTGTACTTCGACCAGATGCTCAACCAAATCAGCATCCTGTTTGGTGGGCGCATTGCGGAAGATTTGTTCGTAAAGAAAATCTCCACAGGTGCCTCCAACGACTACGAGCGCGCCACCAAAATCGCCCGCGACATGGTGACCCGCTACGGCATGAGCAACGTGATGGGCCCGATGGTTTATGCCGAGAACGAAGGCGAAGTGTTCCTGGGCCGCAGCGTCACCAAGACCACCAGCATCAGCGAAAACACGCAGCAAAAAGTTGATTCTGAAATCCGCCGGATTCTGGATGAGCAGTATGCCGTTGCGCAGAATGTTTTGGAGACCAGCCGAGACAAGATGGAAGTGATGACATCTGCGCTGATGAAATGGGAAACCATCGACCGCGAACAGGTTGTCGACATCATGGCCGGCAAGGAGCCCCGTCCGCCAAAAGACTGGGCACCGCGCACACCTCCAAGCCAAGGCGATGGTTCAGGTGGCACCCCGGTTGTGACACCGAGCCCGGCACCCACGGCAGCTTAAAAGCCGTAAAAGATCACATAAGCAGATAAAAAAAGGGGCCTCGTGCCCCTTTTTTCATAATTTGATCCTTCTGTCGTACACGGCACTGCGCGATAATTTTTCCATGTTCTGGCAAACCACAGGATTCCGTATTGACTTGGCGACCCCCAAAGTGATGGGCATCGTCAATGTCACGCCGGACTCCTTTTCGGACGGTGGGCAATATAAATCAACCCAAGCCGCGTTGGCGCACTGCGAGGCGCTGGTCAAGGCAGGCGCGGACATTCTGGACATTGGGGGTGAGTCGTCTCGACCCGGTGCGTTGCCGCTGCCGCTCGGAGACGAACTGGCGCGCGTGCTACCCGTCTTGCGGGGCGCGGTGACGCTGGGCGTGCCGATCTCCATCGACACTTACAAGCCCGAGGTGATGCAGGCCGCGCTGGACTTGGGTGCGGACATCATCAACGACATCCGCGCGCTGCAAGGGCAGGGCGACACTCCGCTGTCCAAAACTGCGCTGCATGTCGTGAGCCAACATCCGCAGTGCGGCATCTGTCTGATGCACATGCACCGCGACCCTCAAACGATGCAGGCGCAACCCATGCAGGGCGACGTGATTCCCCAGGTGCTTCATTTTTGGAATCGCATCACGCAGACCTTGCAGTCGCTTAATGTTGACCGCACCCGGGTCGTTCTGGATCCCGGCATCGGCTTTGGCAAAACCGTAGAGCAGAACTTTGCGCTACTGGCGCGTCAACACGAGCTGTTGACCGCTGGCTACCCGCTGCTGCTGGGCTGGTCGCGCAAGTCGTCGCTGGCGCTGGCCACCAGCTCGTCTTTGGCGACGATTGCGACGATGGATGTACGCGACCGCCTCGTGCCCAGCGTGACTGCGGCGATACTGGCCGTGCAACGCGGCGCGCGCATCGTGCGGGTGCATGATGTGCGCGAGACCATGCAGGCCCTGGCGGTGTTGGCGCGCGCGGGTTGAACGTCTTGAAATTGATCAACAGGCTTAATGAGGTAGGCAAACATGAGTAGAAAATATTTTGGCACTGATGGCATTCGCGGCACCGTGGGGCAAGCGCCCATCACGCCAGACTTCATTTTGCGACTGGCGCATGCGGTGGGCCGGGTGCTGAAACAAACCGAAGCTCGCCCCACTGTGCTGATCGGCAAAGATACCCGTATCTCCGGCTACATGCTGGAAAGTGCGCTGGAGAGTGGCTTTAACTCAGCCGGGGTGGACGTTGTACTGCTGGGGCCGTTGCCTACGCCGGGGGTCGCGTATTTGACGCGCGCGCAACGGGCCTCGCTGGGCGTGGTCATCAGCGCCAGCCACAACCCGTTTGACGACAACGGCATCAAGTTTTTCAGCGCGCAAGGTACCAAGCTGCCGGATGCGTGGGAGCTGGCGGTGGAGGCCGCCATGAACGAGGCGCCCGTGTGGGCGAGTTCCGCCAACCTGGGCCGCACGCGGCGGCTTGAAGATGCGCCAGGGCGCTACATTGAGTTTTGCAAGAGCACGTTTGCCAACGACCTCACATTGCGCGGCCTGAAGATCGTGGTCGATGGTGCGCACGGTGCTGCCTACCAAGTGGCCCCCAAAGTGTTTCATGAGCTTGGCGCTGAAGTGATTGCGATTGGCTGCGCACCCGATGGTTTGAACATCAACCTGAACGTCGGGGCCACGCACCCTGAAGCCTTAGTGGAAGCCGTGAAAAAGCACGGTGCAGACATCGGCATCGCACTGGATGGCGACGCGGATCGACTGCAGGTGGTCGATGCCAAGGGCAGGCTCTTCAATGGCGATGAGATTCTGTACCTGATGGTCAAAGAACGCTTGCACCGTGGTGTGAAGGCTGGCGCGATGGATGGCGGGCGCCGCGCCTCCGACTCCGTGCCTGGCGTGGTCGGCACGCTGATGACCAATATGGCGGTCGAGCTTGCGTTGAAAGACAAAGGCGTCGAGTTGGTGCGCGCCAAGGTCGGGGATCGTTACGTGCTTGAAGAAATGGAGAAGCGTGGCTGGCTTTTGGGCGGCGAGGGCTCGGGCCATCTGTTGGCGCTTGACAAGCACTCCACCGGCGACGGCCTGGTGTCCGCCCTGCAAGTGCTGCAAGCCTGTATCCGTACCGGTCAAACGCTGGCGCAGTTGCTGGCCGATGTCACGCTCTTTCCTCAGGTTCTCATCAACGTGCGACTCAAGCCGGGGCAAGACTGGAAGGCCAATGCACGCATGGCCGCAGAATCGAAAGCGGTGGAGGCGCAGCTTGGCAACGCCGGGCGCATCCTGATTCGCGCCAGTGGCACAGAGCCCCTGGTGCGCGTGATGGTGGAGGCGCGCGACCCCGCGCAAGCCCAGGCCTGTGCCAAGCGCATTGCCGATTGCCTTGCAGACTGATCGTCAATTCGACCGTCAAGCCAAGGTTCCATGACTTCGGGCTCATCTTCTGCCATTACAGTCTGCCGCGCAGACTACGCCAACCCTGCGCACGCGGCGGCCCTGGTTCACCTGCTGGATGCCTACGCCGCTGACCCTATGGGTGGCGGCGAGGGTTTGAGCGATTTCGCCAAGGCCAATCTGGTAGCGGGCCTGGCCACACGGCCTCAGGCCTTCAGCGTGCTGGCCTACTCGGGTGACGTGCCGGTCGGCCTGGTCAACTGCATTGAAGGCTTCTCCACCTTTGCCTGTCGCCCCTTGGTCAACGTGCATGACGTGGCGGTGCTCGTTGCCTACCGGGGCCGGGGCATTGCCGACCAGATGCTGGTGCTGTGTGAAGCCATCGCCCGCGAGCGTGGTGCCTGCAAAATGACGCTGGAAGTGCTGCAAGGCAACGTGGGGGCGGTGCGTGCTTACCAGCGGTTTGGATTTGCCGGGTACAAGTTGGGTTCAGCAATGGGGCAAGCCAGCTTCATGCAAAAGTGGTTGAAGTAGCGCAATGAGCAGCGCACCCGCCCCTCGCGTTCCTTCTGGCGCGTCCACATCTTCTATCTGGCAGTCACTGCGCCACCGCCAGTTCCGCGCGCTGTGGATCAGTGGTGGCATCTACTTCATTGGCAACGCAATGCAGGCGATGGCAGCAGCGTGGATGATGGTGGAGCTGACCGGGTCGCCATTTTTGGCCGCTCTGGTGCAAACAGCAGTGTTCCTGCCAATGTTCGTGCTTTCCTTGCCTGCGGGCGTGTGGGCAGATCTGACGGATCGCCGCCGACTTATTCTGGCAGCGCTGACGGTGCAGGCGGCCATCGGGTTGCTGCTGACCGTGCTGCTGATGTCCGCCAAGGCAGGTCCTGCCACGCTGCTCATCCTGATCTTTGCCGCAGGCTGCTGCACGGCCTTGCTGTCGCCAGCGTGGAACTCGACGGTCAGCGATTCGGTTCCGCGCGATGAGCTACCGCAAGCCATTACGGTGGTCGGCATTGCCTACAACACCGCGCGCGCGCTGGGGCCCACACTGGCCGGCCTGGTGTATGCGCTGGCAGGTGGCTCCTGGATATTTGCGCTCTCGGTTATCAGCACGCTGGTGATGATTGAATCGATCCGCCGCTGGCCCCCTAAGCCTCATCCGCCCACACGGTTACCGCCCGAGCGTTTGTGGGGTGGCATGCTCAGCGCCCTGCGTTTTGCGTGGCACTCGCACAACGTGCTGGCGCAACTGGTGCGCACCACCGCGTTCGCGGCAGCGGGCTCGGCGCTGTGGGCGTTGTTGCCCGTGATTGGTCAACAACAACTGGGCTTGGGTGCAGCCGGTTTTGGCTTGCTGATGGGCTGCCTTGGTGCGGGGGCCGTAGCAGCGGGCTTGGTGATTGGCAGGGTGAGGGCGCGCATGGGCCTGGAGCGTCTGGTGCGCACCTGCTGCGTCACGTTCGCTGCCGCCATGCTGATTGCAGCCTACACGCGCTGGCCCATCCTGGTTTACGTTGCGCTGTTTTTAGGCGGTGCGGCCTGGAGCTCGGTCATGTCCACCTTCAACACCGCCACCCAAACCAGCGTGCCCCCCTGGGTGCGCGCCCGCGCGGTGGCGATGCACACCATCAGCGCCTTGGGTTCAGTGGCACTGGGCTCGGCGGTTTGGGGTGCGTTGGCCGACCTGATTGGCCTGCGCGTTGCACTGACCTTGGCATCGGTGGCGATGATGGCCGGGCTTTTGCTGGCCAAGCGCTTCCCTTTGCGCATGGGCGACGTGCAGGACGTAACGCAGGTGATCGAAGGAGACGAGCTCTTCATCACCAACGAGCCCGCGCCCGAGGCGGGCCCGGTGGCCGTGGAGATCGCCTACCGCATCCGCGTGCAGGACACCGCCGCCTTCCTTGAAACCATCAGCCAGATGCGTGCCCCGCGCAGGCGCGACGGCGCGACGTTCTGGCGTGCCTACAGCGACTTGGCCGACTCATCCCGCTTCGTCGAGCGCTTCATCGTGGAATCATGGGCCGGCTACCTGCACCAACGCGCCCGCGCCACCCTGGCGGACCGCGAGCTGGAGGCGCAGGTGCGTGAGTTTCAACTGGAAGGTGTGGCGGTGACGACGCAGCATTATTTGGCGGAGCGGTGACCGCGCTGCTCTGTGTGCAGGAAACTTAAATCACTTTGCGATACCCAGAAACACCGCCAAAGACCGCTCCACTTCCAGCATCGTCGCATCGTCCGCAGTGCCAAACGCTTCTCCCAGTTTGTCTTGTCTGACGGTTACAGATTTGTCAACCATCACCTGTGACGGTTTTTGCAGGCCGTTGCTGGGGCTGGGTTGAACGGTGATGCGAAACAGAGGCGCATCGACCAGCAGGCTGGACACCGGCAAAACTGTGACCGTGGCGTGCTGCCTGAACTGGTCTGACTGAATCACCAAAGCGGGCCTGGGTTTGCCAAAATCACCCTGAATGGCAATCGTGACGAAATCGCCCCGGTTCACGCGGCCCAGCCATCCAGGTCTGACAAAACCGCATCCATAAACTGCAACATTTCGACATCCACCAAGTCGGACTTGGCAGCAAGCTCAGATTGCCGTTTGCATTGCGCGGCAAAGCCTGGCTGGCGGGTGTCAGGCACCCAGATTTGCACTGGGCGCAACCCCGCCAAGCGCAGTGCTGAACGCCTTTTCTGAACACGGACCGCAACAGGTATGGGCATGGGCAAGTCTCGTGGGTATCGTTGGAATGGTGGGTATCGCGGGTATCGTGAAATCGTTACATGTAGCATTTTAGGCGAAAAGCGCACTGAGGCAGACGAAGCCTAAAACTCCTTGCGCAGCGCCGGGAACAAAATCACATCGCGAATGCTGGGGCTGTCAGTCAAGAGCATCATCAGCCGGTCAATGCCGATGCCGCAGCCACCGGTGGGCGGCATGCCGTATTCCAGAGCGCGCACAAAGTCGTGGTCGTAAAACATGGCCTCGTCGTCGCCGCTGTCTTTGGCGGCAACTTGGGCGTTGAAGCGGGCAGCTTGATCTTGCGCATCGTTCAGCTCGCTGAAACCATTGCCAAATTCGCGGCCGGTGATGTACAGCTCAAAACGCTCGGTGACCTCGGGGCGGTCATCATTGGCGCGGGCCAGGGGCGAAATTTCGGTGGGGTGCTCCATGATGAAGGT
>JANOTE010000473.1:0-1926 GCA_031416195.1 Rhodoferax sp. | reverse complement strand
TGAAACCATCCAGGGTGAAGTGACCGTTGAGGGTGTTCGATCCGGCCTGCACCGCGGTCACGTTGTCCTCGCTGTCCTTGGCATAGGCGACCCGGCCAAACGGCTGGAAAAATAATTGCGATGGAGTGGTAATCAGGCCCTGTCTCACCTTTTGAGCGGCGTCCACATAAGATCTTTCCATGGGTTGTGTGTTCAACTTGCCAACCACGATGTACCGGAACGAGATTACTGAGCAAATCCTTAAAACAGCAACAAATTCGTTTCTTAAGTGTTGCCAGACCGCAAATAGTAAAGGGTAGCACTGTGTGACGCCAAACAGGTCAATCTCGGCTACAAGCTTTCGTGCAGGCGGATCTTCAAGCCATAGCTCATCCGCAGGATTGCGCAATGCGGAATACACGACTGAAACCAGTTCCAATTCATCAAGCAATACTGTTGCTTCCTCGTGCTTCCTAATCGATTCGCGTATTTCCTTGAATAGACGGGGTGGCCTCGTCACCCCGTGATGGGAATTCCAATAGTGCCGAAGGAGTTTTGGGAATTCTTTTTCCCGATTTGATGTAATTCGATTCCACTGATCTTCTGCAACATCAATCGCATTTTCGTCATGCCCAAACCGGGAAAATAGATAATTTTTTAATAAATCCGTGACGGTGAGTTGAGTTCCTCTTGCATTGAGGGTCTCAAACACCGTGTAGGCATCCATTTCATCGCTCACCAAGATTTGGATAAACAGCAGTTTGTCCGATGCGGCATCAAGCAGGTGGCTCAATCCTGCCGCGTCCTGATTCGATCCAAAACGGGCTTGTAACTGAGACACAAAATAGTTGAAAGCCCGAAACATAAGCCTCTCAGACTCTCGCAACCGGGTTGGAGCAACAGGCTTGCGAAGCTGCAAAAGCGTACTTCTAAAGAAAGCCGCATCGTTTCGGTTGAGTTCAAGACGGCTTGTCTCAACCAGAGAAGCTGCGTCTTTGGCGCGCAAAAAACGCGCCCGGTAAAGCTGTGCGCGCTCATTGTTGGCCGCAGCTTCAAAACCGTTGGTCGCCCAGTTCTCAAAGCATTGAACGGCGGCCAACACAAAAAGCGTCAAGGTAACCAGTCGCTGCTGCCCGTCAATTACTTCGAAGTGCTTGCGTGTGTCGTGAGTTTTAAGAACGATCGCACCCATGTAGTGCTCTTTGTCGTTTTCGGCAGATGCAATCAAATCTTGCCAGAGCTCCTCCCATTGGTCCTCATCCCATTTGTAGTTCCGTTGAAACCGCGGTACAGCGAACGTACGGCCATTGGTAAACAACTCCCCAAACGTTGGGGTGGCAGTATTGAGTAACAGGGATGAAGTCATGGTGCTTACTTACCCAAAACCCCTTGCACCGTATCCGCCACGTTCTCAGCCGTGAACCCAAAGTGCTTGAACAGCGCCGGCGCGGGGGCTGATTCGCCGTAGCTATCAATACCGACGACGGCTGCACAGCCATACTTCCACCAGCCATCGCTCACACCCATCTCCACCGCGATGCGGGGCGTACCTGTGGGCAAAACTGCGCGTTTGTAGGCTTCGGGCTGTTTGTCAAACGTGGTGTTGCTGGGCATCGAGACGACGCGCACGGCGATCTTTCGCGTGGCCAGAAGCTCCTGCGCTTTCAAGGCCAGTTGCACTTCGGAGCCGGTGGCGATGAGGATGGCTTGAGCTTTCTTTTTCATGCCGACCTCAGACGGATCGGCCAGCACATAGGCGCCTTTGCTGATGGCATCCAGGCCGTAAGCATCCGTCGCGCCAGCAACGGCGGTGTCAGACGTACCTTTGGGCGCGTAGCTGATGTTTTGACGGCTGAGCAGCAGCGCGGTGGGCTTGGATTTGTTTTGCAAGGCCACGGCCCACGCCACTGCGGTTTCGGCGGTATCGCCAGGACGCCAAACATCCAG
>JANOTE010000472.1:0-1921 GCA_031416195.1 Rhodoferax sp. | reverse complement strand
TTTCAGCGTGCAGCAAACCTGCCCGACTTGCCGGGGCGTGGGCAAAGTGGTTCCCGAACCGTGTGCTACTTGCTCCGGCCAAGGCAAGGTCAAAAAACAAAAGACGCTGGAAGTCAAAATCCCGGCGGGCATTGACGGTGGAATGCGTATTCGCAGTACGGGCAATGGCGAGCCGGGCTCCAACGGCGGGCCACCGGGCGACTTGTACATCGAGATTCGCCTCAAGAAACACGAAATTTTTGAGCGCGATGGCGATGACATTCATTGCTCGGTGCCCATCAGCATGATCACCGCCGCGCTGGGTGGCGAAATCGACGTGCCCACGCTGGAGGGCAAGGCGGCGATTGACATCCCAGAAGGCACGCAGACCGGCAAGCAGTTTCGCCTGCGTGGCAAAGGCATCAAGGGCGTGCGCGCCAGCTACCCTGGCGACCTGTATTGCCATATCTCGCTGGAGACACCCGTCAAGCTGACCGAGCATCAGCGCAAGCTGCTTAAAGAACTCGACGAATCGTTTAAAAAAGGTGGCAGCAAACATTCGCCCAACGAGGACTCGTGGACGGACAAGCTGAAGAACCTGTTCAGTTAAATTTCGTATCAAAGGACGGCACGCGGCGGTATGACGCTATTGTTCCGCTGGGCTGCTCAACATTCTGATGATCTCCGTGGTGGCAGCCATCCTGATCTGGCCAATCAAAACAGACTCCCCTGCCCGCCCAGCAGCCCTGGCTTAAACTGCCCTACGTCCAACTCCACCCGCTGGCGGTTCAGCCCCAAACGGGCACAGGCTTTCTCAAAGCGCTGTTTGATCAAATCGGCCCACAGGCCGCTGCCCTTCATGCGCTGGCCCCATTCGCTATCGTAGTCCTTACCGCCACACATCTCGCGCACGCGGGCCATCACCCGCGCGGCGCGTTGCGGGTAGTGCAGGCCCAACCACTCCTGGAACAGCGGATTCAGCTCCCAAGGCAGACGCAGCACGGTGTAAAACGCGGTGCGCGCACCGGCCTCCCAGGCGGCTTGCAGCACCTGCTCCATGTCGTCATTGATGAACGGAATTTGCGGGGCCACGCTCACGCCCACAGGTATGCCCGCGTTGGCAAGCGTGCGTATGGTGCGCAAGCGCCGATGCGGAGCGGCGGCACGCGGCTCCAACTTGCGGCACAGCTCGCCGTCCAGCGAGGTGATGGTGATGTAAACCGCCGCGAGGTTGCGCGCCACCATGGGCGCGAGTAAATCCAGGTCGCGCTCCACGCCGCTGCCTTTGGTGACGATCGCCACGGGGTGATGGCAGTCATGCAGCACTTGAAGCAGGCTGCGGGTGATTTTGAGATCGCGCTCGATGGGCTGGTAGCCGTCCGTCACCGTGCCGAGTGCGATAAGCTTGGGCACGTAAGATTTGGCCCGCAATTCGCGCGCCAGCACCTCGGCCAGGTTGGTTTTGGCGATGATCTGGGTTTCAAAATCCAGTCCCGGTGACAGCCCCAGATAGCTGTGCGAGGGCCGCGCGTAGCAGTACACACAGCCATGCTCGCAGCCCCGGTACGGGTTCAGTCCATAGTCAAAGTAGATATCGGGGGAGTCGTTGCGGGTGATGGCGCTTTTGGCATCCTCAAACCTCACTTGGGTTTGAAGCGGCAGGCGGTCTGCGGATTCGGCTGCGCCATCGTCAAGCGTGCCCCAACCATCGTCAAATGCTGCTCGCTCGTCAACCGAGAAACGATGCGCCATGCTCGTGGCCATGCCACGGCCTTTGATGGCGTGGATGGGGATGAGAGTTTCTAGCGTCATGATCCGCGATAAATACTGTATTTAATTACAGTATATATGGTGGTTTAATCCAACGCGCAAGAGCATTTTGGAATTTTGGAATTTTGGAATTTTGGAAGTTTGGAATTTTGGAATTTTGGAATTTCGAACG
>JANOTE010000471.1:0-3998 GCA_031416195.1 Rhodoferax sp. | reverse complement strand
TGGTTTAACGCTGCCTCACCATTGGTTGCCCAGACCGCATGGCGATGGTGTATCCAGCATGAAATAATTCGGCGATATACCCGCCGTTGCCGGATGCGGCTTTTTGACACCTGAATTTCAATAAAGGAAAGATATCAAAATGGCAAACCTTAGATTTGCGACTGCTAGCGACATACCGGCTTTGATAGAACTCGGCAAGACCATCCACGACGAAACCCGTTTGTCGCGATTTCCCTTTAATGCCGTCCGCATGACCGCACAACTACAAGCAATTCTCTCTCCACCACGAAGAGAATACTGTTTGTTCGTTGCAGAGAAAGAAGGCGTAGGGATCGTTGGTACTTTCTGGGGCCAAATTTCGCAATATTTCTTTTCCGACGCGATGGTTGCAACGGACTACATGTTTTATGTACGACCTGAATTTCGAGGTACCTCTGTTGCCGTCAAGTTGGTGCACGCTTTTAGAAAATGGGCAGTCAACAGAGGTGCGGATGAAATTTGCATCAACATGACGACCGGAATCGACATCGATCGTTTTGACCGGTTTCTGCGCCATATGGGGTTCACCTACACGGGTGGAAACTACTCGCAATGGGCAACAAATTACCGGGAGGGAAAATGAAGCGCCAATCTATCCAGAACACCAGAAGCGGCCTGCAAAACATCGTCAGCTACCTGCAAGACACCGTGGTGGTCAGCTACAACGCCACCCATGACGCCGGCCAACACGTAGGTCTGATCGCCCAACGCCTGCCCGGCCTGGCCTGGAGAGCCAGTGACGCAGGCGACCCTGGCTTCAAACTCACCGACATCGACCCCTTGACGGGTGAACAGAAGTACCCCTACCGCCGCTTTGACGACAACGGTGTGCCCTTCACCTCCAATGCAGCGGCTTACCAGGTAGACCCCACCGACCCCAACCAGCGCGGCAACATGGGTCAGGCCTTGGTGATGAGCGCTTACAACCGCCAAGCCATCGCGCCTTTGTGGGAAGTGCGCACGGCCAAGCTGCAAGGCGATGCCGGTGCCGTCAACGCCGGCCTCTCGGAAGAAGAACGCGCCGCCAAAGCGGGCCTGAGCGCGGCTTTGGACACCGCCTATGCGAATTCGCACACCCAGGATGCGAGCGCCAAGAACAAACGAATTGGCAGCTTCATGGCCGTGGCCATGGACATGAACAGCAGCGGCAACATCACCACCAGCACCATTACCCAAAACGCCGCAGCAAACACTGCCAGCGGCCACAACAACGGCCAAGGCATCAGCTTCAACTGGGACGACCAGAGTTACCAGAAGAAAGTCGGCTGGGTCGGCGATGGCAGTCAAAGCACAGACGGCTTCCTGGTGCTGGACCGGGACTTCAACCAGAGTGTGGACAACGGCACGGAACTCCTGAGCAACCCGCTGGTGGCTGACCCGGCCAAAGGCCTGCGCTCCCTGGCCACCTGGGATGCGGATGGCGACGGGCGCATTACCAGCGCAGACCCGATCTACTACCAGTTGAAGGTTTGGCAGGATTTTGACCAAGACGGCAACAACACCCATGGGCTGACGGTTGCCGACGCCACGGGGGGCCACACCGTCATCGTGCAGGACGAAACCAGCTTCAGCGGCGCCAGTGTCAAAGAACTGCGCACGCTGGCCGAGCTGGGCATCACGGCGATTGACTACGCCAACAACCGTTACGAGTTCGCCGACGCCAGCCAAGCCAATGGCGTGGGCTACCGGCAGATCGCCACCGTCAACCTGCAGGCCGAGCAAGAAGGCATACGTTACACCCCGGTGGGCGCGGGCATCAAGATCGACACCACCAACGGGCCGCCACAGATCGTCATCACCCAGGTGCAGAGCGAAGACGCGGTGTTTGCCGGGTTGACGCTGTCGGCCCAAGGCGAGACCATTGGCACCGCAGCGGCACCCCTTTACGAAGACGGCGTGCCTTATGCCTACAACCCCTTGGTCAATGGCGCCATCACGCTGACGCCAGCTTGCCCATTCAGGGCATTCAAAAACTATAGCAACAAACCGGCATTTCACGTGACCCAAGGGGCTGAAAAGCTTTGGAAATGCCAGCGTCGAGCTCTTAGACACTCAATCATACCCATTTTGGGTACAAAAAGGCACGAGCCACTCTTCCAGAAACGCAAGAGCACTTCGGCGAATGACTCTTCCCGGGAGGTGGCGGCATGACATCTTTACGAACGCTCCTTGCTTGGAAGATTGCAGGTCTTTGTCTGTCGGCATGCTTCCAAGCCCATGCGCAACTGTCGCCACCATCCAATCAACTGAGCGATGCTGAGGTAAAAGCGAAATACCAAAACTGCCCCAATGGTTACTACAGTGGCCCGCGTCCCGGCAAAGCCCGTTACACGAAAGACAAATGGGTCTGGGCTGTTACACCTGAATTCGCAAAAAACTTTTGTATGCCCCCCGAATTCGTCAGCACGGAGCTAAAGGGGGCTGAGGCGGTTGCGTACAAACTCATGGAAGACCAGGACGAAGAAATCTGTGGCTGGGGTGGAAATGCAGAAGTCTGTGGCAAGCGCACAGAGCATCTGCTTGAAATTTACTACAGCAATGGGGCAATTCCCAAGGAGCGTCAAGCGTCGTATTTCCGCCCGGCGCATCTGGCGTCAACGATGCTGATTACTCAGTCAGAAAAAGGTTTCCAAGCAAAGCTAAAAAGCGTCAAGACTAAGCCCCGCTTGGGTGCGATCGGGCCGTTTTTCAGTCAACAGTTTGGATTGGAGTCTGTCGCAGACGGGAAGATCGTGTGGCCGTTAGGAACGCTGTACCCAAGCAATTACTACGAAGATGTATTTGAAGGAATCGACTATCTGGCTCTTGAGGGCGCTTCGGGGTTTTCTCGGAATGAGAACTGGATCAAATTAGGGACTAAAAAATTTGCAATTGTTGTCCGCAAGGACTCTGGTGGTGACGTTTCAAAACCACGTACCCACATGATGCCATTGGCCGATTTTGCGTTGGTCATCGAGCTTCCGCAATCCATGGCAGACCGCATAATCGCCAACGACCAGGCGCGTGGCATCAACTTCAAAGCCATGGCACAACAAGCCCTGAACCCCGCCCAACCTGCGTCACGCTGACATTCACATAAAAATAAACAACATGAATTACCAAGAAATTCTCAAGTACTTTCCGTTTGCCAATGCCGTGTATGGCAAGAACGACGCGAACCCCACGCCAATCCCCGTTGGCAATTCTGCCCCAGTGGTGGTTGAAAACTTTGCCTCCACTGCGGGGTCTGGTTTTGACGGTGCTTTGTACAAAAATCCCGCTACGGGCAAATACACCTTGGCTTTTGCTGGTTCTGTGCAGCTTGGTCCTGATTGGTTGCAAGCCGATCCCATTTTGGCGGCGCAGCGGATCACGGCACTGACTGGCGAGTGGATTGGCTCGTGGCATCCGCAGATGACGGATGCGTTGAACTTTGCATACGCGGCGGTCAAGCAAATCCGCAGAGACTTGGAGACGAGCGGTATTCAAAATCCGACGATGGACCAAATCCGTGAACGCCTTGACGTCACAGGCCACTCGCTAGGCGGCGCCTTGGCCGAAGTAGTCGCCAAATTCTTTGGGCTACCAGGCGCCAACATCGATGGGCCAGGCGTTTCAACGCTGGTTGGTTTGAGCAATTTCACCCAAATGCAAAACACGGTTGCTGCTGATAGCGACTTGCCAGGGTTTCAAAGCAATTACGTGCTGCAGCCTGGGGCCTTTACCGCAAATGCGTTTTCCATCGTCGGCATGGCAGGCACCCACCTTGACGGCACCAATTTTGATGCAGAAACAAAAGCATCAGCATCTTTCT
Source organism: Rhodoferax sp. (assembly GCA_031416195.1). Lineage (GTDB taxonomy): Bacteria > Pseudomonadota > Gammaproteobacteria > Burkholderiales > Burkholderiaceae_C > JANYCG01. The sequence continues at coordinate 166 of JANOTE010000471.1, read as the reverse complement.
ACGCGGGTTCAACGCTGGTCGTTTTGGGGTTGCAGACTGGCGGGCTCGCCTCTTTGGCGGGATTGGGCGTGCTGGTCAACAGCGTCACCGATCATCCTATGGGTGGCATTCTCGGGAAAATCGAGCAAGCCCTAAACATCCCCACGGTCGGCTCATTGCCCACCAT
>JANOTE010000470.1:0-9233 GCA_031416195.1 Rhodoferax sp. | reverse complement strand
GCTGGCAGATATGGTGTTGCTCCTGGAGACGCTAAAAAGAGATCATGCGCCTCTGGTTTCGATGCGCTTCTCGCCAATGGATCCGCAGTCACCAAATTACAGCCTCCTGCGCGATGCGCTCAAAACCGCCGGCTTTTCGCCTTTTGAGTTTTTCTGTTTTGGCAACTGGTATCTCAGTGTGAAAGGGAATTGGGATGCCTACTTGATGAGCCGAACCGGCACCCTTCGAAGCACCATCAAACGAATGTCCAAAAAATTTCTGGCCGACGGTGGACGGCTCGAAATCATCAGTGACGGTGCCGATGTGGAACGGGCATTGCAGGCCTACGAGCAGGTGTACGCTGCAAGCTGGAAAAACACCGAGCCCCATCCCAACTTCATCCAAGGATTAGTACGTGCGAGTGCCGCACAAGGCTGGCTGCGCTTGGGCATCGCCTGGCTCGAAGACCAACCGATTGCCGCGCAAATTTGGATTGTTGCCAACAGGAAATCCAACATTTACAAGCTCGCTTACGACGAAAGTTACAAGGCCTACGCGCCAGGTACCTTGTTAACGGCAATGCTCATGCAGCATTCATTTGAAGTCGACAACGTCACTAAAGTGGACTACCTGATGGGTGACGACCCTTACAAGAAAACATGGATGAGTGACCGCCAGGAGCGCTGGGGTATCGTGGCCTACAACCCCTCAACTTTTGCAGGAGCTATGTTGCTGGCCAAGGAAATCGCTGGGCGAAAATTCAAACCGTGGATGGATAAACTTAAGAAAAAAGGGCCGGGGCATGAACCCTAATCCCCTGCCATTTGTGCGCTTGCGAGTCGCCATCATTGCCTTCGCTGCCTTGGTTGCCCTCTGGGCTCCCATGGGTGCCGTTGCGGCGCAGACCATCCAGGTAGGGCCCAAGCGCGCGGTCCAGACCATCGCCGAAGCGGCAAGGCTGGCCAAGGATGGTGATACCGTAGAAGTAGACGCTGGAAGCTACAGCGCAGATGTCGCTGTTTGGACGCAACGCGATTTGAAGGTGCGCGCCGTCGGTGGGCGGGCGCGCCTGCTGGCTAACGGTGCGGCGGCAGAAGGCAAGGCGATCTGGGTCGTGCGTGGCGGGCAGATCATTGTGGAGGGTTTTGATTTTGAGGGTGCCCGGGTACCTGGGCGCAACGGGGCCGGCATCCGTTTCGAAGCAGGGCAGTTGATCGTGCGAAGCTGCTCGTTCAAGCACAATGAAATGGGGCTCCTCACCAGCAACAACACCCAGGCAGAACTGGTCATCGAGAACAGTGAGTTTGCACACAATGGCCGGCCTGATGGTCACAACCACAATCTTTATGTCGGCAGCATTGCAAGCCTGTCGGTGACGGGCAGCTACTTTCACCACGGCGTGACGGGGCACTTGCTGAAAAGCCGGGCAGCGCAAAATCGCATCTTCTACAACCGATTGACCGATGAACCCGAGGGCCATGCCAGCTACGAGCTCGAATTTCCCAATGGCGGCGTGGCCTATGTCATAGGCAATGTCATCGGCCAGAGTCAGCAAACAGAGAATTCGGCACTGATCTCGTTTGGTGCCGAGGGTTACAAGTGGCCCGCCAATGAGCTTTATCTGGTAAACAACACCCTGGTAGATGGCAAGCTGGTGGGCGGGCAATTTTTGCGGGTTAGGCCTGGGGCTGATGTCATAAAAGGCATTAACAACCTGTTGGTCGGCTCCACATCGCTCGAAGCCGGCGGCTTGGGCGAATTCATCAATAACTTCAATGTGCAGGTCACCGAGTTTGAGCCAGCAGCAGTTCAGGAGCTTCGTCTGAAGGCATCCTCAAAATTGCTGTCCCGGGCGGTTGATCCGGGCCAGGCCAACCGCCAGGACTTGAAGCCCACCCGCCAATACGTTCACAAACTTCGCACATCAGCGTTGGACTCCCCTGCCATTCATCCAGGGGCAATCCAATGAGTCGGCCAGAAAAACCCGTGAAACGTTATTTTCAATCCTCACAATGAATTCACTTGACTCCACAAAACCGGAATCGATCGCCATCGGTTCGCCCAAATTCCCAGACGCAAATCTGACCGAGCTCGCCAAGTCAAGCGGGTCTCTGGCAGCCTGGCACGAGGCGTTTGAAAAAAAAGGGGCAAAGGCGGCGCAGGGAGTCACTGGCAGCTTTGCGGTGGGTCTGCGCGATGCGGCAGGGCGAACCTTTCTCGCAGTGGATCGATTTGCGGTGGACTCAATCTGCTACCGGATCAGGGGCTCGCAGATGGTATTTGCCAGCCGCGCGGACGAGTTGGCAGATCTCGACACCCCGATCGATCCGCAGGCAATTTTTGACTACCTGTTCTTTCACGCGATTCCCTCTCCCCGAACGATTTTTAAAGGGGTTTTCCGCTTGCCACCTGGCCATTGCGCGCTGTTCGAAAATAGCACGTTGACCGTCAGCCCGTATTGGATTCCTGAGTTTGATGAGAGCGCGAATGCTGATTTTGAATCTCTCAAGGCTGAATTTCGCCAGCTTCTTCGCAACGCAGTGGCCAACGAGCTGGAGGGTGGCAAGGCAGCCTGCTTTTTGAGCGGTGGCACCGACAGCTCCACCGTTGCCGGCATGATTGGAGAGGCTGGCAAAACACCCGCTGCCACCTACTCCATCGGCTTTGATGCGGCGGGCTACGACGAAATGGAGTTTGCCCGCCTGGCAGCCAAACGCTTCAATACCGAGCACCACGAGTACTACGTGACGCCGGACGACCTGGTGCGCAGTATCCCGAATGTCGCAGGGTATTACGACCAGCCCTTTGGAAACTCGTCCGCCCTGCCAGCCTATTACTGCGCGCGAATGGCCAAAGACGATGGTGTCACCAAAATTCTTGCGGGCGACGGCGGCGATGAGCTGTTTGGTGGCAACAGCCGCTACGCCAAACAACGCGTCTTCGGTTGGTACAGCCTGCTGCCCGGTGCAGTGCGCAAGGGCTTGATAGAACCCGTGATGGAAATGCCGGTGATGGGCAAGATCCCGTTGCTCAGCAAAGGTGCCAGCTACGTGGAGCAGGCCAAAGTACCCATGCCAGATCGACTCAACATGTACAACCTGTTGCTGCGCCTGGGGGTCGATGAGGTGTTGACAAAAGGTTTTTTGGAGCAGGTCGACATCGCCTCGCCCGCGCAACAGCAGCGCGAAGTGTGGGCGCAGGCCAAAACCACCCACCCGCTCAATCGCACGCTGGCGTTTGACTGGCGCTACACGCTGGCCGAGAGTGACCTGCCCAAGGTCTGCGGCACCACCCGCCTGGCAGGAGTTGATGTGGGGTTCCCGCTGCTCAATGCACAGTTGCTGGACTTCTCACTCAAGTTGCCCACTGACTACAAACTCAAAGGCTTCAAGTTGCGCTGGTTTTTCAAAGAGGCACTGCGCGGCTTCCTGCCAGACGAGATTCTGACCAAGAAAAAGCAAGGGTTTGGCCTGCCATTTGGCGTGTGGGCAACACGCCATGCCGGGTTGAAGAAAGTGGCTGTGGACTCACTTCACAGCCTGAGCCAACGTGGCATTGTGCGGGCTGATTTCATCGAAACACTGGTGACGGTGCGACTGCCTGAACACCCTGGCTACTACGGCGAGATGGTGTGGATACTGATGATGTTGGAGCAGTGGCTGCAGGCCAAGGCACCTGCCTTTAAACTCGCTTGAGACACCTGCCAGGCTAGAGACCTCAATGAAGATGACGGCGAGTATTACACTGTTAAAAACGTATGCCAACTTGATATGGCTTTGGAGGATCACCGTGACATCCGCTACCTTTTATCGCTGCGAATTCAATCAACTTCTGCCAAACCGCAGGAGCGTGGCCGCCTTGTTGCTGGCCGCGACAGCGTGCGTATCTGCATTGGCTCAAACTGAAGCGGTCGGCTGCGGTTCTTTGGAGAACGGATACGGCCCCTATGACTACCGGACCGACCATACCAAGCTGCCCATCGTGACTGGCGCGCACTTCACGGCCCCGGTCGAAGCGTTGATTCGGGGCGCAACATCGACCTTGCCGGGTCCTGATATCTCCTACACGCTCAGGGCGATTCCAAACCACCATCGGGCACTTATATCGATGATGAAGCTCGCTGAAAAGGAAAAAACATCAAAACCAAATGGGTCTGCTTACACGGTCGCGTGCTGGTTTACGCGTGCGATCGCTTTCCGCCCGGATGATGCCATTGTGCGGATGATTTATTCCGGATTTTTGAACAGCAAAGGCAACATCAACGATGCCAACAACCAACTTGAGTTTGCAACGGCCTACGCGAAAGACAATGCGTTCACACACTACAACATCGGGCTGCACTACTTCGATCTCAAAAATTACGACAAAGCGCTGATTCAAGCGCACAAGGCCATCGAGTTGGGTTTTAACCATGCAGACTTACGCAATCAGTTAACCGCTGCGGGCAAATGGAAAGAGCCTGAAGCCACGCCAGTTTCAACCGATCCGGCTGCTGCGGGCAATCCCAGTGAAGTCCCTGCGGCAGCAGCCAGTGCGCCTGCCAGCCCACTCAAATAGGCGAGTTTGTTGTTGTCAGCTTCCAAAACACCTCTCGCGGTTGAGGGCAACACCCCCATTGCAACGCGCTCGCCTTTGCCACGTGGGCCGGTTTTGGGTTGGGCCAGCTTCAAGCTTGTCAACGCGCCCAAAATTCCCAGTGTTGAAAACCTGCCATTCAAGCTGTTCACCACCAGCGGACGAGCCGCCATCTACCATGCGTTACTTCAGCTAGAACTGCCAGCGCAAAGTATCGTGCTGGTGCCCACCTACCACTGCCCCACGATGGTGGCGCCTGTCATTCTGGCAAACCTGCAAGTCGCCTACTTTGGCATATCGGACGATGGGCTGCCCAATCTGGAGTCGATTGACCCGGTAGCCGCCAACCGTTGCAGGGCAATGCTAGTGTCCCATTATTTCGGTGTGGGAAGGTCGTTGGCAAAAGTAAGGCAATGGTGCGATGACCGCGGCATCGCGTTAATAGAAGACTGTGCGCATAGCTACTTTGGGCAAGCCGGCGAAAGGCCGATTGGCGCTTGGGGCGATTTTTCAACCGCCAGCCTGTCCAAATTTTTCCCGGTGCCTGAGGGGGGTGTTTTGGCATCGGCAACTCGCCCGATTCAAGGGCCTGACCTGCCAGGCTCTGGTTGGAAAGTGCAACTCAAAGGGTGGTTGGATGTATTGGAGCTTGCGGCACAACACCAGCGCCTGCGGGGCTTGAATCAATTGCTCGCATTGGCCTTTCGTCTTAAAAATGCCGGTATTGGCAAACACCGATATGCGGGTAATGTTGCGTACAACACGCCAGATCTTCAGGATGTTGATGCCACTTACGGCGACGACCCGACATCCATCATGATGAATGTCTGTGACATGGCGCGTATTTCGCATAAACCGTCATTCGCTGCTTTGACCTTCAAACAAATACTTCCGCGCGGGCGGATCATTGCCAATCGACAACGCAACTACGCTGATTACGCGCGGCGTTTCAAACACCTGCAGGGTGCCAGGGCGCTGTTTCCAAACGGCGGTGACAATCCCTCCCAAATTGCGCCTTACGTCTTTCCCCTTTGGGTTGATGATGCGGATTTTGTCTACCAGGCGCTCAGAACCCAAGGCCTGCCGGTTTTTCGGTGGGACAGAATCTGGCCTGGCACGCCGCAACTTGAAGGCGACGTGGGCCCGAGCTGGAGCCGCCACGTGGTGCAGCTTCTCTGTCACCAAGACCTCGACCAAGCAGCCATTGACCGAACCGCCCGTGCGGTACTGGCTTTGCTCCCCATCAACCGCTAAACCCATCGCCGTATGCCCAACTCAGTGCTGAAATGGAAAAATATACCGGCTGTAGATTTCGCTCAAAACAGCACGTTGCAGGCCGAGTGGGATCGGCTCAATGCGCTTCATGGTGATTTGCCTTTTTTAACTTCCGATGTCGTTATCAGTACACTGAAAATATTTGGCGACAACAAGGAAAGGCTGCTGGTGGCCTATGACGGAACAAACGTTACAGCCATGTTCCTCTTGTGTCGCACGGATGCTTTTAGATGGCGAACCTTTCAGCCGTCTCAGCTCCCGCTGGGTGCCTGGGTCGCCGAAGCGCACTTATCCCTGGATGCGCTAGCCCGAGCTTTGCTGCGCGGCCCGCTGGGTTTTTGTCTGGGCGTGTCGATCACCCAGGTGGATCCGCGCATCGCAGTGCGCGCCGTTGACAGCGCAGACAGCCAAACCCTTGATTACATCGAAACCGGCTGGATCGACATCCAGGGCAGCTTCGACGACTACTGGAATGCGCGCGGAAAGAACTTGCGGCAAAACATGCGAAAACAGCGTGCCAAGTTAGCCGCAGACGGTATCGGTTTGACCATGCAGGTGCTGCACGATTTTGCAGACATGGCGGGCGCAGTCGCAAGCTACGGCCAGATGGAGAGCGCAGGCTGGAAGGCGCAACAGGGCACCTCCATTCATCTCGACAATGCGCAAGGGCGCTTTTACCGGGAGCTGCTTGAGCACGCCAGCCTGCGCGGCGAGGCTGCGGTTTACCAGTATCTGTTCAACGACAAAATTGTCTCGATGAACCTCTGCCTGCAACGCAAGGGCACGCTGGTGGTCTTGAAAACGACTTATGACGAATCGATCCAATCCGTCTCGCCCGCATTCCTGCTGCGTGAGGAAGAGCTTCGGCAGTTTCACGCCGAGGGCAAAATCAAACGTCTTGAGTACTTTGGCAGGCTGATGGACTGGCACACCAAATGGACTGACGAAAAGCGCATGCTCTATCACTTGACGGTGTACCGCTGGCCGGCCATCAAGTCATTCGCACAAGCGCGCAGGCGCAAAGCTGAGGCTCGGTTGGCGAGCAACACGCCAGCAGCAAGTCCCGAGCCATTCGCCCCACTTGATTTGAAAAAATAAACCCAAAGGTTAATTTTTGGTGAAAATCTGACAATTCTGTTTATTTCAGAATAATATTTGCCTTTAGCTCTCGAATAACATAACTAGTTAGCTATTTTAATTATAGCAATATGCGTACCGCAATCCGCTTCAACATCAACACCGGCTTCTTGCCACCTGCGATGAAAACCAGCCGCATCCCGCATCAAGGTGCCGATTGAATTCAGGTCTAACCCCCATCGTCAATCGCGTGCGCGAAGCAGCCGCATGGCGGGTGCGAAGGGTTTTGGGCGACGCACGGGTTGACAGCGCTTGGGTTGCCGTCGCCAAACGTTGGCGGCCAACGCTGAAGCGAACTGTTTTCATTGGGGTGACCGGAAGCGCGGGTAAAACCACCACCAAAGAGTTGCTGTTCGGAATTCTGTCGGCCAGCAAAAGAGGTGTGGCCAACCCCGCTTCACTGAACGTTTTGCCAGAGGTTGCCAAGACGGTGATGCGGGTTCGGCCCAGCCATGACTTTTGCGTGGTTGAGCTGAGCGAAGCGGTTCCCGGCGTGATGGCGGAACACTTGAGTTTGTTGAAGCCGAGCGTTGGGATCGTCACGGTTGTACAGAATGATCATGTCGCAGCTTTTGGTTCGGTTGACGCACTTGCGCAGGAGATGAGTCGGCTGGTGCAGGCCCTTCCCTCCAGTGGAACTGCCGTGCTCAATGCGGACGACCCGCGCGTTCTGGCCATGTCGGCTGGCTGCCATTGCAAGGTTCTTACCTATGGCGTGTCGCCTCAGGCGCACCTGCGCGCGCAAGACATCACCTCGGCCTGGCCCGATCGATTGCAAATGACCTTGCTTTGGCAGGGCCAACGTGTGGCCCTTAAAACGCAACTTTGCGGAACGCACTGGCTGGCCGCCGTGCTGGGCGCGGTGGGCGGCGCTTTGGCCAGCGGGTTGACATTGCAGGAATGCGCAACAGCGATGGCGAGCGTTAATTCGTTTGAAGGCCGCATGCAGCCCATCACCACGCCCGACGGCATCACCTTCATCCGCGATGATTTCAAGGCACCGCTTTGGACGCTAAATGCCTGCTTTGACTTTATGAAGGCAGCCCAGGCCAAGCGCAAAATCATCGTCATCGGCACGCTCTCAGACTACGGCACAGGAACCGGAGCCTCCAAGAAGTACGCCGACGTTGCGCGGCTTGCCCAAGACATCGCCGATATCACTGTATTTGTAGGCCCCTGGGCATCCAGTGTGTTCAAAGCACGGCGCGCTGAAAGGGGTGACGCGTTGAAGGTGTTTGCGCATGTCCGTGACGCCACCGAATTCATCAATTCGACCTCGCGCGCAGGCGACCTGATTTTGCTGAAAGGCACAAACAAGCAAGACCACTTGCTTCGCATCATTCTGGCGCGCTCGAATGAAATAGCTTGTTGGCGTGACAACTGCGCAGAGTACATGTTTTGCAGTGAGTGCCCTGAGCGGATGAAGCCCTCAGGAGCGCCCTTGCTCGACTTGCACCATCCCACGGCAACGGGTACACAGACTGCTGCATCGCCAAAGCGGATTACGCTAGACCCGAAGGAGCAGATCATCGTGGGCCTGGGCAACCCGGGCGATCAGTTCATCAACACGCCCCACAATGTTGGCTATGCAGTACTTGATCGTATGGTGGATTCGCAGGGTTTAACCTGGCAAAAAAATTCGGTAGCCTTGATCGCCCGTGGCGCTGTTCATGGGCAACCGGTTTGCCTGGTCAAGATTCAAAGCCCGATGAACCTGACCGGCCCAGGTTTGAAAACACTGAGCGATGCCATGCACTTCAACCCTGAAGACTGCATACTCATATTTGACGACATGGACTTGACTATTGGAACGGTCAAGACCCGTCAAAATGGAAGCGCCGGTGGACACCGGGGTGTGGCATCCATCCTGGAGACGTATCAGACGGATGCCATCCGTCGCGTCAAAGTCGGCGTGGCGCCCGTAGGTGCCAAAATTCACCGTGCCGAAGTCGTTTTGAAGCCATTTGGCGCTGACGAATTGGCGACCCTAGGCCCCGCAATGGCGCTGGCTGAAGCGCGGGTGATGGAAATGCTAACAATAAAAAGCAAAAGTCAGTGACAGCCTTGGTTCTTCAAACGAGCCAGCGAAATCGATAAATGTTAACCTGTAGGTTAATTTAATTGCTCAACCTTCGAAAAATGCCATAAATATCGATTAAATTCGCCTCTAGCTCTCGTATTATATGCATAACTAGCTATAATATATATAGCAATATTATTGTCTGGAACTCCATCTCAAACCAACTCAAAATGACCTTCAGACTGA
>JANOTE010000469.1:0-4544 GCA_031416195.1 Rhodoferax sp. | reverse complement strand
CCACGAAGTTACTCGCTAGTACCTGAAACTAGTGCGTCTACCAATTCCGCCACCTGGGCATCTCAGGACAAAGGAAGATTGTATCAAAAATATTAGTCAAATCAGCGGCTTGCTCGACGAAGTTGAGGGAAGCATTCAAGGTCATCGCGATGGCCACGGTTTTGTGTCACGCGATGACGGCGGGCCCGACATTTACCTGCCGCCCAACGAAATGCGGGCGGTGCTGCACAAAGATCGCGTCAAGGCGCGCATCGTGCGCAGCGACCGCAAAGGCCGCCCTGAGGGGCGCGTGGTTGAGATCATCGAGCGTCCGCCGCAGCCCATCATCGGGCGCCTGCTGCAGGAAAGCGGCGTCTGGCTGGTCGCCCCGGAAGACAAGCGCTACGGGCAAGACATCCTGATCCCCAAAGGGGCCACGGGTGCCGCCAAACCGGGTCAGTTGGTGGTGGTTGAGCTGGTCGAGCCGCCCGCGCTCTTCGGCCAGCCCGTAGGCCGTGTGAAGGAGGTGCTGGGCGAGATCGACGACCCCGGCATGGAGATCGAAATCGCCGTGCGCAAATACAGCGTGCCGCATGAATTTTCGGATGCCTGCATCGCCCTGGCGCGTACCTTGCCTGACAAGGTTTTGCCCGCCGACAAAAAGCACCGGGTTGACTTGACCGACATTTCGCTGGTCACCATCGACGGTGAAGATGCGCGCGACTTTGACGATGCGGTGTACTGTGAACCGGCCACTCAGGGCCGGGGCAAAGCCGCCATTAAAGGTTGGCGTTTGCTGGTCGCGATTGCCGATGTAAGCCATTACGTGGACAACGGCTCGGCGATTGATGTTGATGCCTATGATCGCGCCACCAGCGTGTATTTTCCGCGTCGCGTCATTCCCATGCTGCCCGAAAAATTGTCCAACGGCCTGTGCTCGCTGAACCCCGATGTCGAGCGCCTGTGCATGGTGTGCGACATGTTTGTGACGGCTGGCGGCGAGGTCTCGGCCTACCAGTTTTACCCGGCGGTGATGTTCAGCCACGCGCGCTTCACTTACAACGAAGTCGCGGCAATATTGGCCAACACCAAGGGGCCTGAAGCGGCACGGCGCAAAGACCGCGTACCCGATTTGCTCAATCTGCATGATGTCTACCGCGCTCTCCTGGCATCGCGCAACCAGCGCGGCGCGGTGGATTTTGAAACCGTCGAGACGCAGATCGTCTGCGATGAAAGTGGCCGCATCGAGAAGATCATCCCCCGTACCCGCAACGACGCGCACAAGTTGATCGAAGAGGCCATGCTGGCAGCCAATGTATGCAGCGCCCACTTCATTTTGCAGAGCAAACACGCAGGGCTTTACCGCGTACATGAGGGCCCGACGCCGGAAAAGCAGGAGACGCTACGCGGATACCTGAAGGCCACCGGCGTGGGCCTGTCGATCAGTGACAACCCAAGCCCCGCCGAGTTTCAGGCGATTGCCAATGCCACCAAAGACCGCCCGGATGCGCAGCAAATCCACTCCATGCTGCTGCGCTCGATGTCGCAGGCGATCTACACGCCAATCAACGCCGGCCACTTTGGTCTGGCGTTTGAGGCGTACACGCACTTCACCAGCCCAATTCGCCGCTACCCCGATTTGCTGGTGCACCGCGTCATCAAGGCGATATTGACCAAGGCCAAGTACCAGTTGCCGATACTGCCTACGCCCGGTGAGGCGCATGCCAAGCTGTCGCGCAGGCTGGAGAAGGGGCTTGCCGCCCGCGTTGGCGCTCCGGGCCAAAAACCCAAAAAAGTCAGCGCCGACAACTTGGCCTGGCAGGCGGCGGGCCTGCATTGCAGCGCCAACGAGCGCCGCGCCGATGAGGCCAGCCGCGATGTCGAGGCGTGGCTCAAATGCAAGTATATGCGCGAGCATCTGGGCGAGGAGTATGGTGGCGTGGTCACCTCGGTCACGACCTTCGGGCTGTTCGTCACGCTGGATGCGATGTATGTCGAAGGCCTGGTGCACATCACCGAACTGGGCGGCGAATATTTCCGCTTTGACGAGGCGCGCCAGGAGCTGCGCGGTGAGCGCAGCGGCATTCGCTACGCCATCGGCACGCGCGTGCGCATTCAGGTCAGCCGGGTTGATCTGGATGGTCGCAGAATTGATTTTCGCCTGGTGCGCGAGGGCGAGGAGTTGCTCAAAGGTGCGCTGCGCGAGAAGGGCGTGGGGCGCACAGCGCTGGGTGATTCCGCAGAGGGCGAAAGTTTCCGTGGAGGCAGCCGGGGCAGCTCGCGCAAGTCGGCTGGCAATCTGGACAAGCCTCCCATGGTGACTAACCGGCTCTCCAAAGCAGCCAGCAAAAGTCGGGACAAAAATACCAAGTCTCGACGGCGCTCATAGCTGAATCTCTGATTCGACTTCAGTTCCAATTACGATTTTCATAACGCTCATTAAAAAGCAGGACAACATGACTCAAATTTCAAAAGTTGCCATCGTTACAGGCGCAGGCACAGGCGTAGGCAAGGCGGCGGCGCTGGCGCTGCTTCAAGATGGCTACCAGGTTGCCCTGGCAGGGCGTCGCGCTGAACCGCTGGCCGAGGTGATTGCGCAAAGCGGCGCGGGTGCGCGGGCACTGGCGGTGCCGACGGATGTGGCAGACCCCGCTTCGGTCAAAGCGCTGTTCGACGCGACGGTAAAAGCCTTTGGCCGGGTCGATGTGCTGTTCAACAACGCGGGTGTGGGTGCCCCCGCTATCCCGCTGGAGGATTTGACGCTGGAGCAGTGGAAAAACGTGGTGGACATCAACCTCACAGGCGTATTTTTGTGTGTTCAACAGGCGTTTCGCGTGATGAAGGCGCAAACGCCGCGCGGTGGCCGCATCATCAACAACGGCTCCATTTCCGCGACGACGCCACGACCGAATTCCATCGCCTACACATCCACCAAGCATGCCGTCAAAGGCATCACCAAAACCGCTGCGCTGGATGGCCGCAAATACGACATCGCCGTGGGCCAGATCGACATTGGCAACGCCGCCACCGAGATGGCGCAGCGCATGGCCACGGGCATCCAGCAGGCCAATGGCGAGATCGCTATTGAGCCGCGGATGGACGTGAATATCGTCGGTCAATCCGTGCTGTACATGGCCAATCTGCCGTTGGAGGCGAATGTGCTGTTCCACACCGTGATGGCGACAAAAATGCCGTTTGTCGGGCGGGGTTGAGCTTGAATTGGGGTTAGAGAGTTAAAAATTAACCTGTGAGTTAATTTTATGCGATTCAGCCGATAATTTGCCTTGTTTTTATATAAAATAAGGAATCAGCCCTAGTAGAATATGCGAAATAAGCTATATTTAGTATAGCGATGCGAGAGATGAGCAATTTAGTTTCCTACCGCCCGCGCGAGTCGGCTGGCGGCCAATGCGCGGTGCGCGGGCCAGCGATCAGCCGCCTCGCCGTGCCAATAAACCGCTTCGCAGGCGGCTTGAAACGCTGCTGAACCCGCCAAGCTTGCCAGTCGCGCGCCCACCATGCCCGCCAGCACGTCGCCCGTGCCAGCGGTGGCAAGCAGGGCGTTGCCCGTGGGGTTGATGACGGGGGTTTGCCCAGGGGCCGCAATCACAGTGCCCGAGCCTTTGAGCACGACGGTGCAGTTGAACCGATGCGCCAGTGTCTGCGCCGCTTTGAGTCGATCAAGCTGAATCTCCTGCGTCGTGGTGGCCAGCAAGCGCGCGGCTTCCAGCGGGTGCGGGGTCAACACGGTTTGCAGACCCCGTGCTGCACGCGTACACAGCAATCCGCTAAGTGCTTTCTCGGCGGCGATGGCGTTCAGGGCATCCGCATCAAAAACGGCCTGGGCATTGCTGGCAAGAATCGTTGCCAGCGGCGCTTGCACGGCCGTGCCACCGCCGCATCCGCACACAACGGTCATGTGCGCAAAGGTTTTGGTGAATTGGGCTGCGAAATGAAGATCGTCGAAGGGCCGAAACATCAATTCCGGATGCTGCGAATCTGCCGCCATCGAGTTGCCATCCAACAGCATGACAAAAACACGCCCTGCGCCTGAATGCAGAGCCGCCGTTGCAGCCAGCAAGGCAGCGCCTGTCATGCCCGGCGCACCGCCGACCACCAAAACGTCGCCAAAGCTGCCTTTGTGCGACGCATGAGCGCGGGCGTGGGCGACAGGCGCGCCCGCCAGCCACGCGCTGGGTTCGCTCCTTGAATCGATCTCCGGTGCATGCGGCCCCTGCAGCGCGTCAAACCATACATCGCCGCTGGCATCGCGCCCCTGTGCCGTGAATAACCCGGCCTTGAGCGTCAGGAGGCTGAGTGTTGCCGTGGCCCGCACACACAGCGCGTTGGCGGCTCCGGTATCTGCGTTCAAGCCGGACGGCACGTCTACCGCCAACACGACCGAGTGCGACGCGTTGATCTGTGCGATCCACGCTGCCATGCGGCCTTCAATCTCACGTGGGGGTGACGTTGAGGATGCGCCTATGCCCAGCAGCGCATCAATGCAAAAGTCAAATTCTGCGGGCGGCACATCCGCAAAAGCAACTCCAGCATCAAGTGCGCGC
>JANOTE010000468.1:0-1732 GCA_031416195.1 Rhodoferax sp. | reverse complement strand
CCCCAGCGCCACCAGCCGCTTGGCCGGGCGCGGCAAAGCGAGCAGAATAGTTGAGAGTCGGTTCTTCATTATTATTTGAGGGCCATTTTTTCACCAAGTCTGTCTGCCTTTGTCAATTCGCAAACCATTATCCATGGCACCCACTTGTTTAACTTGGCGTGGTTCTGTCCATGCTGTATCCGTGTGTTTGCGTCAGCTTCAACGAGGCCCCCGCACAGTACCCCTCACCTGCCCGCCTAGACTCGTTGCGTGGTTAAACTAAGCCATGCTGTCACTCACCCTCTCACAAAAACCAAAGCGAAAATTCCTCTTTATCCACCAAAACTTTCCCGGCCAGTTCGTCCATGTAGCGACTGAGCTGGCGCGCCAGGGTCATGAGGTGGTCGCACTGGGCATCCAAGGGCGCGCGCTGCCGAGTGTCAAGTTCCTGCGCTACGCGCCCAAAGCGCCGTCACGCACATCAGAGGTAGAAGCCGCGATTGATTTTGAGACCAAGGTTGTGCGTGGCACCGCCTGCGCACAGGTGATGGCCAAGCTCAAAGCCGAAGGCTTCACGCCGGATGTGATCGTGGCCCACCCTGGCTGGGGCGAATCTCTTTTTTGCAAAGACGTATGGCCCAGCGTGCGCTTGATCATGTTTGCCGAGTTCTTCTACGGCACCGATGGCACCGACTACAACTTCGATCCCGAATTTACCGCAGACACCTTGGCGGGGCGCATCCGCCTGCGGATCAAAAACAGCGTCCACCTGCACGCCCTGTTTGCGGCCGACATCGTGTATGCACCCACCCAGTGGCAGGCGAGACAAATTCCACCTGAATACCGCCAAAAAGTCCAAGTCATCTTTGACGGGATCGACACCACCGTGGTCACGCCAAATCCCAAGGCCTCGATCCACTTGCAGCGTGAGAACCTCATGCTCGATGCGCACAGCGAGGTGATCACATTCGTCAACCGGAACCTGGAGCCCTACCGGGGCTTTCATATTTTCATGCGGGCGCTGCCGGAGATTCTCAAAGCACGCCCCAACGCGCACGTGCTGATCATTGGGCGCGATGAGATCAGCTACGGTTCGCCCCCGAAGGCGGGCGGCACCTGGCGCGAAGTCATGCTGACCGAGGTAGGCGCGCAGTTGCCGATGGCCCGAGTCCACTTTTTGGGAGGACTACCCTATGAAGATTACTTGCGGGTGATTCAAATCTCCACCTGCCACGTCTACCTGACCTACCCGTTCGTGCTCTCCTGGAGCTGCGTTGAGGCGATGAGCGCGGGCCGGGTGGTGGTGGCCAGCAACACGGGGCCCGTGCAAGAGGTGATCGAGCATGGTAAGAATGGCCTGCTGTTTGATTTCTTTGACGTCGCCGCGCTGTCGAAACAGGTCATAGAAGTGCTGGGCCAGCCCGCGGCTTACGCAGCACTGGGAAGCCACGCGCGGCAAACCGTGATCGAACGGTACGACCTGAAAACGCGCTGCTTGCCGCTATTGCTCAAGCTGATTGGTGACGACAACATTCCTGAATAAATAGCAGGCTATCTCTGTAGGCATTAGCACCACCGGCTAAAACGCTGAGCAACATCAGTGAACAGGGTGTTCCGACGCGTCCCGCATGGACGAAAACCCAGCGGGTTCATCCTCAAAATTGATGATGCGCAAATCATCAGAGGGTGATATAAATCACGAATATTACTTTTTGAAACTTCCCGCAAGTTACCCAATCAGCCGGTTTCGTTG
>JANOTE010000467.1:0-1546 GCA_031416195.1 Rhodoferax sp. | reverse complement strand
GTGCAAAGGACATAGCGGGAGGCAACCACTTGGCCGTTATCCAGCCCCAGCTTATGGGCATCCGCCTCGAACCGTTGAATGGCCTGGGTCAGTGACGAGCGCAGCCCGGGAATGTTGGGGGGTTGACGCACGTTGCGCAGGCTGGAGATCAGGCCTAGCAGCGTGCTGGCCGCAGATACCAGGGGGTTCAGTACGGACACCGAGGCCATGTCCAATGGCGCTGACTCGCCCATCCGCAGGGATGCCGTCGGCAATGCGGACGCCTGGGGATGGGCGTTGCCTGACAAGCGGGGCTTGGGCTTGATGACGGTGCGTTCTGTTTCGAATGCTGCAAAGGGGTCTGGAGTGCTCATAGTCTGGGACCTCAAGGGCGAATCAGGAGCGAATGGCCCAAAAAGCCAGCTCAAGTCCGGGGAAGTCTCCCGCAATATGCATGGCGACCCCGCCTGACTGCTCCAGCTGGCGCCACAGGTCGCTGTTGCGTGTTTCAAGCTCAAAGTAGCTGGCACCCGTGTGAAACGGAATCTGGCGTGGCGCGACCGGCAAAGGGTGCAGCGTGACCCCAGGCAATTGCAGGTTGACCAGATCGCGAATGCGCTCCACCGGCCCAATTTTGACCTGCGTTGGAAAGCGCGATCTCAGGGCCTCACCAGGCATCGTCGATGTCACTGCCAGCACAAAAGTGGCGTTGCGCTGGAGTTCGACGTCGCTGATGACAGCGACACGCACACCACGCGTGCGGTCATGCAAATCGATGCGAATCGCCGATTGCTCCAAAACCATGGACAGGCTGCGGCGCAAATCGTCCATCAGCGGCTGAAAACTTGCCGCCAAGTCATCGTGGACATAGGGCGTGAAACGTGTCACGCGCCGGGTCTCACCGAAAATGGCCAAATCACCGGCCAGCGACAGCGCAACTTCGTAAAAATGCTGTGGGTGCAACAGGGACAGGCGTGCCAAGTGGGCAAAGACCGGTTCATTGCGGTTGACCGTCTGCAACATGAGGAAGTCGGCGATCTCGGACACGCCGCCGCTGCCAACCTGCGTCATGCGCCCGGCCAGGGCATCACCGCGCTGGCGCAACAGCCCCCACAGCTCATCCACATACGACTTGAGCACGGTGCTGGCCGACACGTCCAGCAGCGGCGGAATATGGCCGCGATCCATCCGGACCTGGTTGTCAGCACGGCGCTCATTGATGCGGCCCACGCTGAGTACCGTCCAGGCATCTGTGGATTCGCCTGCCCGCATCAAGCGGGTGTGCAGGTGGCCCAATTGAAGCAGGGCCGACCGCTCGCCTGCGCTATTGGAGTCGGGTACCTCCACCTCTAACACCCGATGGCGCACCAAGTCTTCAAAAGCGTCCACATCGGCTTCACGCGCCCCTGCGCGGCGCAGTGGCAGCGCCAGAACAATGGCCTCTTCCCGCATTTCGGCTGGAATGAGCACCGCATCAGGCAGCGGGTCAACGCCAGGCATGTCAAATACCGTGCCATCGGCAAAAACGCCCACCGCCCGCACCAACGCCAATTTGCCCAGCGCCAGT
>JANOTE010000466.1:0-1773 GCA_031416195.1 Rhodoferax sp. | reverse complement strand
CATCAAGGCCGATTACATCCTTGCCAACCCGCCGTTCAATGACAGCGATTGGGGGCAGGACAAGCTGCAAGGCGATGTGCGCTGGCAATTCGGCACACCGCCAACCGGCACCGCCAACTTTGCGTGGGTTCAGCATATTTTCCATCATCTGGCACCGCACGGGATTGCGGGCTTTGTGCTGGCCAATGGCTCGCTGTCCAGCCAGCAATCGGGCGAAGGCGAAATCCGCCAGCGACTGATCGAAAAGGACGTGATCGATTGCATCGTGGCCTTGCCCGGCCAGTTATTCTCGACCACGCAGATTCCGGTGTGCCTTTGGTTCGTGACCAAGAGCAAAAAGGCGGATGCCAAACGCGGCTTTCGCGACCGGCGCAAGCAAACCCTATTTATCGACGCCCGCAAGATGGGTACGTTGATCGACCGCGTACACCGGGAACTGACGGACGTTGACTTGCAGAAGATCGCGGGCACTTATCACGCGTGGCGCTGTGCCCCAGATGCCGCTCGCCCTGAGCCCACCCCCGTTCGCGCTGAGCCTGTCGAAGCGCTTGCCACCTACACATACACCCCTGGCTTCTGCAAATCCGCCACCACCGCCGAGATTGCCGCCCACGGCCATGTCCTCACGCCCGGTCGGTACGTGGGCGCGGAGGAAGTTGAATTTGGCTGTTAGTGCACCCGATTTAGCGGACACCAGAGATGCTGATGGCTGTCTTCTGGCCTATCAGTTGCCCTTGCCCATCATTGACGATTTGGGACAACTATCGCAACCGTTGATGGCCCGGCTGGAGTTGGCAGCGGCTGAGCCACGTGCCAAAGGCAAGGTAGATCGCGAGGTCTTGATCCGTGTGATCTTGGCGTTATGCGCCGGCCGATTTGTAACACTAAGCTGCCTCGCGGCACTGGTCAACCGCAAACCCGACACCTTACGAGACCAATACTTAAGTCGGCTCGTGCGCGAGCGCCACCTGTCGCTGGCCTTTCCCACCACGCCGACCCATGAACGGCAGGCTTATTGCGCCACATCATCATTGCCACCATGAACCTCAACGAATCCACCGTCGAAGCTGCCGCCCTGGAATGGTTTGGCGTGCTGGGTTATGCCATTGGCCACGGGCCAGGCCTGGCACCTGGCGAAGTGGCGGCGGAGCGGGCATCGTTTGCGGACGTGGTGCTGGTGGAGCGCTTGCGGGCAGCGATTGGGCGGTTGAACCGGCGGGTGCCTGAGGACGCGCGGGAAGACGCGTTGCGAAAGGTGCTGCGGGTAGGCACGCCCTCGCTCACACAGACCAACCGGGCCTTTCACCGCATGCTGCAGGGCGGCATCCCTGTGGAATATCCGCGACCCGATGGCAGCATTGCAGGCGACCATGTGAGGCTGGTGGATTTCAGCGACATAGACGCCAATAACTGGCTGGTGGTCAACCAGTTCACGGTGATTGAAGGCCACCATAACCGAAGGCCCGACATCGTGGTTTTCGTCAACGGCTTGCCACTGGGCATGGTTGAGCTCAAGAACGCGGCAGATGAAGATGCAACGATCTGGGCTGCCTACTCGCAGCTACAGACCTACAAGGCCGAGATTGCCAGCCTGCTGCATTACAACGCCGCGCTGGTGGTGAGCGACGGCTTGCAGGCGCGTATGGGCTCGGTGACGGCAAACCAGGAATGGTTCAAGGTGTGGCGCACCATCAACGGCGCGGGCGACGCGCCTAAAACCATGCTGGAACTGGAAGTGCTGGTGCGCGGGGTGTTCGAGCGGCGGCGGTTTCT
>JANOTE010000465.1:0-2378 GCA_031416195.1 Rhodoferax sp. | reverse complement strand
CTCAAGCTGTTACCAATCAGTGGGAGGTGAACCATCTGATCTCCAAATTCGGAGCGAACGAGGCCAATTGGAAAACTGAAGGTCAATGGGCAAGTGCTCAAAGTCCAATAGAGCAGCAACGCAGGAAACTGGAGCAAGACTTCACTACTGCCGACGCTGCGTTAAAGGCAGCACAGGAAAATACCTTAACGCTTGGCGATTGGGTTGCTGACGGGGCCATCACCGGCAACGTGCAATTGAGCGCGGAGGCATCGGCTGCGGCGGTATTGGCTGCGCAGATATCTGTAAACGCCGCAAGAACCGCATTAATAGCTTATGAGGCTCATAGCCCAGCCGGGTTCGATAAAAAAAGGGATCCGATCAATCCGCAAGCAGCCGCGCAGATTGTTGCGTCGACTCTTACCGACCCGGTCGCCTTGGAAGCAGCTCGACTCGGTGCGAAGCACCAGTGGCTCAAGGTGATCGCACTGGACTTTGGCGGAGACGGTATTACTCGAACTGCTCTGCCCAGCGTAGTGAGGCACGACCTGATCACTTTGGGCTTTACCGGTCAGGGCGACGGTGTAGCCCGTTTTGATGTTGACAACGATGGCTTCCAGGAAGCTACCGAGTGGATAGCGCCGAGTGAGGCGATGCTGGGTATTGACCGCGACAACAACGGTTCGCTCGATTCAGCCAATGAACTTTTTAACGGCATCAACACGCCGTTCGACCAACGCGGCTGGTCCAGCCTGAAGTATTACGACGGCAATAACGATGGCCGGATTGACGCGCTCGACCCGGTCTACAAGCAGTTGCGCTTGTGGTTTGACCTGGACGGCGATGGCAGCGCCGGCAAGCTGGAAGTGTTTGATCTGGGAATGAATCGCCCAGGCAAGGACATGGCAGCACTGCGAAGCGGGCTGGATGCCATTGGCAAAGCCGCGCTGGACGCGCTGGCCAACTTAGCGATCGTGAGCATTGACCTAGCCACCCTGAAAGCGCGTTTGCGCGATGGCACCGATGTGCAGACATCGGAGGAGAAGCTGCAAAGCGAGACCAAGGGAATCATCACCATCATTGATGACGCCACAAAAAACGTAAGCGTAAGGCACGAAGACGGCTTGCGCGAAAACTTCATCACGCTGGTTCAAGACATGAGCGTGTTGCTGGAATTGCAAAGCACCACGCTTAGCGCTTCACGAAGAGCCGAACTGGAAGCTCTGGCCCGCAAATATGGGCTAGACCCATTGCATGCTGATTTCATGGCCGTGGTGAAAAACTTGCGCGCCGGTGGCGAAAACATGGGCGGCACCGGCCTGGCGGTGTATTTAAGCGGCGGCGACGTTTTTCTTAATAAAGATCTTAAACAGCACCTGGAGCAGATGCGATTCAGTTTTCATTCAGCCACCACCATAGGCGGGGCTGATGTTTTTGGTACAGCGATTTTGGCAGCGCCGATATCAGCCGGTCAGAGCACTAACACCCCAGTTCAACTCGACCCGTGGACAGCCAGCCATGCCGTATCTCAAAACGAAGTCACGAGCGATGTGGCAACTGTTAGCGTGATCAGTCCAAACCCGGAACAGTGGGTAGACGCGTCCAACGTGTTCACTATTTTCGACATGGTCGTCAAGGGCGCTCAGTTGGGCGGGCTTGTCACCCAGCAGGCACTCATCGTCAGCGGCAGGGCTAGTGGCGTAGCCGCGCCGTTGGCCGTACAGGTCTACACCGCCGCTGCCCCTTCGCTGACGCTGACGGCAGCTACGCTGGCGGGGCGGGAAGATGAGCGATTTGGTTTTGCCTATCGCCAGCTTGAGCTTGAGGCGCGCGCACAGCTAGCCGGGGCCGCTGCGGTTACCCTTCTGGGGGTGTTGAAGGTGGACCATGGACGGGTTGTGCTTGACGAGGTGAATGGTCGCTTGACCTTTGTGCCAGACGCAAACTATTTTGGTACGCTGGCCGGGTTTTCTTACGCCGTAAGAGACAACTTGGGCCGTGTGTTGGAGCGGCGCGTGAACTTCACTATCACTGAAGTCAATGATGCGCCGGTATTGCTGGGTGAAACCATTTCAGCCAGAGAAGACGTGCCTTTGCTGTTGAGCCCATCGCAGTTGTTGGCGAATGACCGTGACATTGAGGGCGATACCTTCAAAATAATCGGTATCGGTCGCGTTGGCATGGGTAGCGCTGAGCTACTTGCGTCAGGACAAATTCGCTACTTGCCGCCGGCAGACTTATACGGCATCACTGACACGATTGAGTACATCGTGCAGGATGCTCGTGGAAACAGCTCGGTGGGCGTGGTGAAAATTACACTGAGTGCGGTGGCCGACGCGCCCACGGTTGTGAGCGAAATCATTCGCAATGCGCATGAAGACACCAATCTGCGCATCGAC
>JANOTE010000464.1:0-4847 GCA_031416195.1 Rhodoferax sp. | reverse complement strand
TTTTTTGAGGCTGCGTACCGGCAAATGTCAAAGACGCCGGCGTATCGCGGCACCAGGTCAAGTCAAAGTCCTGCGTTTCTTCGTTGCCCGCCGGAAAGATGGCGTTAGCGGCCCATTCATAGGCTGAAAATGCGTTTGTCCCCACGACCATCAGGTCAGTGCCCAGCAAACCTTCAATATCCAGCTTACGCAAGATTTCAGCCTGCTTGTCCGGTAGCGTGGGCATCCGCAAGCGGCGGTACAGCATTGAACGGGTTTGAATCAACGCGTCTGCGGAGGCTGCGCGCTCTAGCGCCTGCTTTTTCTCGTCGCTAAACGACGCAAACTTCTGCTCGGTTTGTGGGCTTCGCGCACCATGGCTGGTGCCGTTGTCGGTGCCGTTTTGTTTGATATACAGGTACTGACTGCCTGAGCGCTCGGCCCAGTACATGGACGCTGGCAGCTTTTGCAGTGACTGGCGAGCGCTCAGCCAGAAGCTGTAAGCCTGCTCAAGATTGGCTGCCATGCGCTGCGCGTCACTCGAAAACGGCAGATACTGATGCTTTTCATAGATCATAAGCCCATGATTTTAAACGATTTGCACCGAAGGTGTGGATTTTGGCGCGCACGCGGTGCAAAGTGTAGCGAAAACGTCTTGTTGTCGCAGTGTCTAAATGCTATATTTAAAATAGCTATTTGTGCATGCTATTCGAAAGCTAGAATCTTATTTCGTCAATAATTTCGGCAATTTAACGATTTTTTCGACATAAATTAACCTACAGGTTAATTTTAAACTTTTTCAGCCTGCACGTCACGCGCGCCATGCTACGCAGCAGTCGGTTTGGCAGCGCGACGGGCACGCGCTTGAACTTTGACGGATGTTGCGTCCCAAGCCTCGCTCGTGCCGATGTCCAAACCCCTGCGAACTTCGCGCCGCAGTTCGTCAAGCTTTAGCTGCCGAAGGCTGTCCTGCTCGTCAATCAGGCGAAGGCCCGTGCGCACAACCTCGCTGGCTGAGGCGTACAGCCCCGAGCTCACCTTTGCGTTATTAGGGTTAGGCTGCATTTGGCGGGGTGACAGAGCGTGTCGCATTCGACTCGACCTTGGTTCGCGCCGCTAGGAGCACTGCCAATGCAGCATTTGCGTCGGCAAGCGCCCGGTGTGCTGGCATCGAAGTCCCGACGTGCTTTGCTAATGCGGCGAGCTTATATGTGCCCAGGGACGGCCATGCTTGGCGAGCGAGCGGCAGAGTGTCGTGTACAGGATTAGCGAATTTGATCTTTACCAAACTGCTAGCCTTCTTGATGAAACCCAAATCGAAGGGTGCGTTATGGAAGAAAACCGGGTATAGCCCAACGAACGCGACGAAGTCCCTCATTGCCTCGGGTAAGGGTCTGCCCCCACCATCAATGGCGGCCTGTGTAATGCCCGTCAGACGTGTGATTTCCGCTGGCACGATTACAGACGCGCGAACCAAGACTGAAAACTCCTCGGCGACGACACCGTTCGGTTCCACCCGCACTGCGGCAAACTCCAAAATCTCATCTTTCTCGGCGTTGAGACCGGTAGTCTCAAGGTCTGCCACAACAAATGTCCGGCGCGTTGCAGCCCACGCCGTGTCCAGCACGGTGTCCAGCTCAGCCAGATAGGCGTTTCGTGCCGCGACGCGCTCCTGCCACTCCTTGTGGTGTCCGATATTCCGCTTGATCAACTCGTTCAACCACTCCTGCATGGACTGCTGTGGCAGTCCCAACGACTTTGCAGTGCCATTGACGCTCCGTAGCTCGCCCCAGCAATACCGAGCCACTGCATTTCGCCGTATGTGGGGGTAGGCAGCCTCAAATGACTGATGCTCAGCAGGCTCGCCGAAGGCCTCGACCAGCCACTTGACATCGGTCTTAGAGAGCGACTCGATGCACTGGTAGCCCATCGTCGCGTAATCAAGCCTCACCAGACTGAGTTCGTTAATGTCGACGAACCGTGCCACGTAGTGCGGCTGGGTTCCTTCGAACTTCAATGAAGCTGAGAGGTCGGTCGCCACGGCGGCTCCGTAGAGAGCGAGTAGCAGTTCCAGATGCGGCTCCTTGACCTTGCGACGCTCCTTGATGAGGGCACGTAGCTCTTTCGCGATGGAGCCTGCGCCGTGGGGGCCCCACTCCTGCGCTGCTTGCAACTGCTCGCGTTTGGCGATCTCCAGGGGCAAGAACGGTAAAAGCCAAGCGTACGCCTTCTCGGATCCTTCGCGTCGACGACGCTTGTGCGTATCTTCGTTCCACCACTGGTCTGCAGTCTTCAGAGTTGGTGGGTCAGTTTTGGGAATGAAGGAGTGCTCTCGCGCGCGTTCGGCGACTTCGGTGTCCGAGACCTGCACTACTGGGTCAGCGCGTGTGATCGTGACCATGATGCCGACTGGTAAATGCGACTGCGTTGTTATCGGAGTCGGGGCAAGCGCGGCATTCCCAGTGAGCTTTGACATCAGAATATCGAAAAGACCCATTCCGCGCTCCCTTGATGGTTGGTTTGCACACTATAGCTTGAGCCTTAAAAAGGCCGCTGCATCGTTTTTACGGCGCACCCTGCAACCCAGCGAAATTGGGGTCTGAGCACAAGTTTTTTCGGCCTTTGGCCGACCCTGCGGGCGCTTCGCGAAAAATTGTGATCCGACCCCAAATTCGCTTACCATCCCGGGTTGCTATATTTAAAATAGCTGTTTGTGAATAATATACGAGGGCTAGAGCACTATTTAATTCGTAATTTTCGTTATTTTGACGTATTTTGACAAAAAACTAACTCGCAGGTTAATTTTTAGCCTAAATACCCGTTCGCAACTGCTGCACCGCTTCACGCACCTGCGCCGCCCAGGCGCGACGGTCGCGGCCCTGTGCGGTTTGGGGTGTGCCGAAGTTGATCACCACTGCAATGCCGGGCGTACACAGCGTGCGCCAGACGGAGACCAGCAGGGTGTCGTCGTTGATGTAGCCCGGTACAGTGGTGAGCTTTCCGCTTTGAATGTCAATGAAATTGATGGCCACCGGCTGCACCGGCGCGTCTGCCGAGATGGCGGCTTGAAACAGGTTGGCGTGGAACGGGCGCAGATCGGTGCCATCGCTGGTGGTGCCTTCAGGGAAGATCGCCAGCACGTCACCGTCGCGCAGGCTTTGCGCCATGTGCTGCACCACGCGCATGGCGTCGCGGCGGGATTCGCGCTCGATGAACAGCGTGCCGACACCGCTGGCCAGTGCGCCGATCAAGGGCCAGTGTTTCACATCCGCTTTCGAGACAAACCTGCAAAAGCGCGCGGCGTGCAGTGCAGTGATATCAACCCACGAAATGTGATTGGCCACGAGCAGCATCGGGCCGTGGGGAGCGGGCTGGCCGGTCACTCGCAACTCCAAGCCAAGACAAAGCAGCATTTGCGACGACCAGACTTGAATTCGCCGCTGGCGGTTCTCGGGCGTGATGCGCGGGAACAGAATCAGGATGGTGATCAGGCCGACTATCGCGTGCCATAACGCGCGTGCCAGTTTCCAGCAGGCTGCAAGTCGGTTCATGCGCGCCTTGGCATCCAATCTGTGAGTACGTGAAGCGAGGGTTAGTTGTCAGCTGGGTAGGCAATTCGCCCACCGACAAGCGTGAAGCGGACACGGCCGGGCAGCTCGTAGCCCGAAAACGGTGTGTGCTTGCCCTGGCTCTTCAAGGCTTGCGGCGTGACTAGCCAGTGCGCTTGTGGGTCGAACACACAAATATCCGCAGCCCCGCCTGCGTGAAGCTGCCCCAGACTGTTTGCCAGCGACCTAACAGATTGCCCCAACACCCGCGCTGGATGCTGTGTGAGGCAGGCCAGTGCCCGCCCCAGATCAAGGCTATCTTCGCGGCTCCACTTCAGCGCCAGGCTTAGCAGCAGCTCCAGCCCGGTGGCACCGGGCTCGCTTTGGGCGAAGGGCAGGGCTTTGGCATCTTCATCGACGGGTGTGTGGTCGGACACCAGCGCGTCAATCGTGCCATCGGCCAGCCCGGCGCGCAGGGCATCGCGGTCGCGCGCCTGGCGCAGGGGCGGGTTCAATCTCATCCGGCTGTCAAAAAAACCCATGTCCACATCAATCAAATGCAGAGAGTTGATGCTGACATCGCAGGTGATGGCCAAACCCTCTGCCTTGGCCTCGCGCACCAGCGCCACACCGGCTGCACTGCTGATGCGGCACAGGTGTACGCGCGCCTGGGTGGCGCGCACCAGCTCGAAAATCGTGTGCAACGCAATGGTTTCAGCGGCGACGGGCACGCCAGTCAGGCCCATGCGCGTGGCTACTGGCCCACTGGCCGCAACGCCTTGGCCCAGGTGCATGTCTTGCGGGCGCAGCCACACTGCATAGCCCATGGTGCTGGCGTATTGCAGCGCACGCAGCAGCACCAACGTGTTGGCCAGCGGCACCTCGGCCTGGCTGAACGCGATGCAGCCCGCGTCCGTCAACGCTCGCATCTCCGTCAAAATCTCGCCCTTCAAATTGCGGGTGAGCGCACCCAGCGGGAACACGCGTGAGGTTTGCAGCTTTTCGGCGCGATAGCGCAGCATCTCCACCAGGCCGGGCTCGTCCAGCACCGGGCTGGTATCCGGCGGGCAGACCACACTGGTCACACCACCCGCCGCCGCCGCCGCGAGTTCGCTGGCCAGCATGCCTGCATGCTCGTGCCCCGGCTCGCGCAGGCGCACCGCCATGTCCACCAAGCCCGGTGCGACGATGCAGCCGCTGGCATCGATGATTTGATCGGCTTTGAAAGCGCTGGGAATGCTGTTGATGGCGACGATCACACCTTGCGAGATGGCAACGTCAGCAATTTGATCAAAGCTGCTGGCCGGATCGATAACGCGA
>JANOTE010000463.1:0-3041 GCA_031416195.1 Rhodoferax sp. | reverse complement strand
AAAACTGCTGCCAGGGCGCTGTCTGCGAACTCACTGCCACCGCCGAAGATTGCTGCTGACCCCTCACCCCATCGCGCCATTTCTCCATCCACTCTCGTAAACCCACCTATGACTGAAAAAATTTACAACGTATTGTTTTTGTGTACTGGAAATTCCGCGCGCAGCATCCTGGCCGAAGTCCAGTTGAACAAGCTGGGTAAGGGGCGCTTCAAGGCGTTCTCGGCCGGCAGCTACCCGAATGGCGTGGTCAACCCATTTGCCATCGAATTTTTGGCAAACAATGGTTTTTCGACTGAAGGCTTGCGCAGCAAATCCTGGGATGAATTTGCGCTGCCAGGCGCGCCGGTGATGGACTATGTGATGACGGTCTGCGACCAGGCGGCCGGCGAGCAGTGTCCGTTTTGGCCGGGCCAGCCGATATCGGCCCACTGGGGCATTCCTGACCCGGCTGCTGTGCAGGGCACTGATGAAGACAAGCGCCAGGCGTTCATGGAAGCGGCCACGGTGATGCGCAAACGCATTGAGCTATTTACCGCTTTGCCAGCTACATCTTTAGACCGCATGAGCCTGAAATCCAAGCTGGACGATATCGGAACCACCGTGTGATCAGCGACCTGAACGTGAGGAAGGCGGTTTTTGCAGAGTTCATCGGCACCGCCGCCCTGCTGTGCGCGGTCATTGGCTCGGGCATCATGGCCGAGCGTTTGAGCGGTGGCAACAACGGCGTGGCGCTGCTGGCCAACACGCTGGCCACGGTGTTTGCGCTGTATGTGTTGATCGAAACGCTGGGGCCGATCAGCGGTGCGCATTTCAATCCGGTGGTGACGCTGGCTGTATGGTCAAAAGGCATGCTATCGCCCAAAAATAGTTCATGGCTAGTTATTTTTTTTATAGCGTTTCAATTGCTGGGTGCAGTGGCAGGCGCGTGGCTGGCGCACATGATGTTTGATCTGCCCCTCCTTCAGTTCAGCGCCAAACTGCGCGGTGGTTTTGATGCGGCGGGCCAGTTCACGGGCTGGGGCCAATGGGTGGCTGAAGGCGTGGCCACCGCTGGGTTGATCTTCGTCATCCTGCGGTCTCCACCCGGTAAAGCCAGTGGTTTGGTGGCCTGCTACATCGGCGCGGCCTACTGGTTCACCGCCAGCACCTCGTTTGCTAATCCGGCTGCTGTGATGGGTCGCATGATGAGCGATAGCTTTGCGGGCATCGCGCCTGCCAGTGCGCTGGGGTTTGTGCTGGCGCAAGCCGTGGGTGGCGTTGCGGGTGTGCTGCTGGCACGCGGGTTGGAGCCGATAGCGCGCACTTTACATGACTGAATTCCCCGACATGACTGACCTTCCCAACGTTTCCGAAACACTGTTCGCAGTGCCCTCACTGGCCCGGCTGCGGCCCGCATCGCATTCCGATCACCCGCCGCGCATCCTGCTGCTTTACGGCTCCTTGCGCGAGCGCTCATTCAGCCGCCTGCTTAGCGAGGAAGCCGCGCGCTTGCTGGTTGCCATGGGCTGCGAAACGCGCACCTTCAATCCGCAGGGCCTGCCACTGGCTGACAGTGCGCCGGACACGCACCCCAAGGTGCAGGAGCTGCGGGATTTGGCCGCGTGGAGCGAAGGCATGGTGTGGTCATCGCCCGAACGCCATGGGGCCATGACCGGCATCATGAAAACCCAGATCGACTGGATTCCACTCTCACTGGGCGCGGTACGCCCGACCCAAGGCAAAACCTTGGCAGTGATGCAGGTGTGCGGCGGCTCGCAGTCGTTCAACGCCGTCAATCAGTTGCGCGTGCTGGGCCGCTGGATGCGCATGATCACCATCCCCAACCAGTCGTCGGTTGCCAAGGCCTTCATGGAGTTTGACGATACAGGGCGAATGAAGCCTTCCCCCTATTACGACCGTGTGGTGGATGTGATGGAGGAGCTGGTGAAGTTCACGCTGCTCACGCGGGATGTGTCGCCCTACCTGGTTGACCGGTACAGCGAGCGCAAGGAGAGTGCGCAAGACTTGATGCGCCGTGTGAATCAACGGGCGATTTAGCGATAAAAAAAGGCCCAGTCTCTTTTGAGACCGGGCTAGCCGGCTTGGCCGGTACTGCTCTGCTGTTATGAAAGATCAGTTGCCAACCGCGCCACACCGGCGGTCAACCCTCGGCAAACAATCAATCCAGGTAATCCGAATAGTCCTTTTGTGTGAAACCCTGCAGTTTTTCCCATGGACGCGCGGGCGCGCTGCTGACCACCTGAACCAGCGACTGGCGGCGCGACGTTTTGTCATTTGATTCCACTGAAACTGGCATCTGCAGCTTTGAGTTCCAAACGACTTTGACACTGCGGTCTTGCTCCGTCTGCACATAGGTGGTCAGGTCGCCAGCGACGCCCACTGGCTTCATGCGCTTCATGCGCTTCAAGGTGGCGGGATCAACCAGACTCCAGGCGGCAGCCCACGATCCGTCAAAACCCACATTGCCATAGTCGGTCTTGCTGACTGCCACCACGACCTTTTCGTCGTTGGGAACCAGCCGCATTTGAACGGCACCGCTGGCATCGCGGGAGATCCAGCGCGACGCCGTGGTCACGTCAATATGTTTGTGCTCTTTGCCGCCTTTGGCATGGTCATGGTCTGAGTGCGACTCCTTTGGCAGCACGCGGCTGATCCACAGAGTGTCCTTGGCGCGCGACACGCGCTCGGAAAACTCAGTAGAGACTTGACGCCATCTGGCCCGTAGGAGACTGCGGTGTGTTTGACCAACAGCTCCACGTCTTGCGCGCAGGCCGCCGTACCGGCCAGCAGAGCGGCAACTGCCAGCCCGGTCATAGAAGATTTTTGCATGACGCTGCGCATCAGAAGCCGAACGCCTGGCGCATCAAGCCAAACACCTTGGTGTTGTCCAGCGAGCCTTTGAACACATTGCTGCCCGCACCAGTGGCGAACAGCATCACGTCGCCGCCGCCGTGGGTTTCGGAACTCAGGGGCACACCGACGTCTTGCGTGTAGTCCTTGTTGCCGGAGGTATCGACAAGGGTAATGTCGTCACGCACGCT
>JANOTE010000462.1:0-6509 GCA_031416195.1 Rhodoferax sp. | reverse complement strand
TGAAGGAGGCAGTTTTTTGCAGGTTCTACAGCTCATCATCAGCGGCATTGCGCAGGGCTGTATCTATGGCTTGATTGCACTGGGCTTCGTGCTGATTTACAAAGCTACCGAGACGGTCAGCTTTGCGCAGGGCGAGCTGATGATGCTCGGCGCGTTTGGGGGCCTGGCGGGCTTGACGATGCTGGGCTTTCCGTTTTGGCTGTCGGTGCTGTCATCCATCGCGGCGATGGCGCTCTTGGGCGTGCTGCTGGAGCGCGTAGTGATTCGCCCGATCTTGGGGCAGCCCGCTTTCTCCATCGTAATGCTGACGATTGGCATTGGCTACGTGGCGAGGGGGTTGATCACGATGATTCCCGCCATCGGCACGGAGACGCATACGCTGCCAGTACCGTACAAAGATCAAATCTGGAGAGTCGGCGCGCTGGTGCTCAACGTTGAGCAGATGGCCGTCATCGCTGTCACTGCCGTGCTGTGCGCGCTGTTGTACGCGCTGTTTCGCTACAGCAAGCTGGGCATTGCCATGCAAGCCGCGTCACAAAATCAACTCGCCGCTTACTACATGGGCATTCCCGTCAAGCGGCTCAACGGCATCGCCTGGGGCTTGGCTGCTGCGGTCGCCGCAATTGCCGGGCTGCTATTGGCCCCCATCACCTTTGTACACGCCAACATGGGCTTCATCGGCCTGAAAGCCTTTCCCGCCGCCGTGGTGGGGGGCTTTGGCAGCTTGCCTGGCGCGATTGTGGGCGGGTTAATCATTGGCATTGTCGAATCCCTGTCAGGCTTCTATTTGCCCGATGGCTTCAAAGACACGGCCGCGTACGTGATGGTGCTGATCATGTTGATGGTGAAGCCGAACGGCCTGTTTGGCGAAAACCTGCGCAAGAAAGTCTGACATGCGCTTCATCTTCAAGACCGACTACGCGCAGGACATCAAGCTGGCCAAACACGGTGGCCACGTCTTCTGGTACGGCCTGTTGATGCTGGTATTGCTGGTGGCCCCGTGGGCGTTCACCGAATACTGGCTGGCACAGCTCACCTTTGTAATGATCTACTCCATCGCCGGCTTGGGGTTGATGCTGCTGGCGGGCTTTACCGGTTTGTTTTCGCTGGGACACGCTGCTTTCCTGGGTGTCGGCGCATACACCCAAGCGGTGCTGACGGGCGCGGGGGTGCCGTTTCCGCTGGCGTTGATCGGTGCTGCCGCACTTTCGGCGGCGGTGGGCTATGTGGTGGGCTTGCCTGCCTTGCGCGTCAAAGGCATTTACCTGGGCATGGCCACGCTGTCATTCGGCTTCATCGTTGAAGAGGTGATGGCGCGCTGGGAGAGCGTGACCGGCGGCAACGCGGGCAAGCACGTCAAGCCGCCCGAAATGTTTGGCTGGACGCTCTCCTCAGGCACCGAGTTCTATTTCTTGTGCCTCGTGCTCGCGGTGATCGGCACGCTCTTCATCCTCAATTTGCTGCGCTCGCCCACGGGCCGGGCGTTTGTGGCGATTCGTGACTCGGAAGTGTCCGCCCAAAGCATGGGCATCAACCTCGCACACTACAAAACCCTGTCGTTCGCCATTTCAGCGGCTTTCGCGGGTGTTGCGGGTGCGCTGTATGCGCATAAGCTGCAATTCATCTCGCCGGATCAGTTCAGCATTTTGCAGTCGATTGACCTGCTGTTGATGATTGTGATTGGCGGCGTGGGTTCAATGCATGGCGCGTTTTTGGGGGCGATTTTTCTGATCACGATGCCGCAGGTGATTGCACTGGCAAAGGACTACTTGCCCGCAGTCATCGGGCAAGCACCGGGCTTGCAGGGGCTGGTTTACGGCTTGGTGCTGGTGGCTTTTGTGTTGTTTGAGCCGATGGGCTTGTATGGCCGATGGTTGAAGGTTCGTACTTACTTACAGCTCTTCCCGTTCTATCGCAAAGGTATGTTCAAGCGGCAGAAGTCCTTCCAAAAGTCTGATCGTTTGAGATGACTGAAATCCTGCTCTCCGCTAAAAACTTGAGCGTGCGCTTCGGCGGCGTGCTGGCTGTCAATAACGTGAGCTTTGATGTCGAGCAGGGCGAGGTGTTCACGCTGATTGGGCCCAATGGTGCGGGCAAAACGACAGTGTTCAACCTGATCAGCCGTATCTACACGCCGACCACCGGTGAAATCTTTTACCGGGGTGCCAAGCTCACCGACCAGCCGCCGCACAACATCGCAGCGCTGGGCATTGCGCGCACGTTCCAGAACATCGAGCTGTTTGAAAACGCCTCGGTGCTG
Source organism: Rhodoferax sp. (assembly GCA_031416195.1). Taxonomy (GTDB): domain Bacteria; phylum Pseudomonadota; class Gammaproteobacteria; order Burkholderiales; family Burkholderiaceae_C; genus JANYCG01. The sequence goes on along the minus strand of JANOTE010000462.1, from coordinate 4,249 downwards.
CACAACCTGCTGATTGGCCGCCATACCCATCGCGCGACGGGATTTTGGCAAGACCTGATGTTCACTGGCAAAGCCCGCGCGACCGAGCTTAAAGCCCGCGAGAAGGCCGAAGAAGTCATCGAACTGCTTGATCTTCAGCACTACCGCGACTCCCATGTGGCGGGCCTGCCCTACGGCGTGCGCAAGGTGGTTGAAATGGCGCGGGCGCTTTGTACCGAGCCGAAGTTGCTGCTGCTTGACGAGCCCTCCAGCGGTTTGAATGTTGAAGAGACCGACGACATGGCCTTCTGGATTGCCGACATCAAGAACGAGCTGGGCGTGACGGTGCTGATGGTGGAGCACGACATGAGCCTGGTGAGCAAAGTGTCTGACCGCGTGCTGGCCATGAACCAGGGCGAAGTGCTGGCGATGGGCACGCCACGAGAAGTGCAGAGCGACCCCGGAGTGATCGAGGCTTATTTGGGTTCGGTGGATGATGTCTCTTCGCTGCGCAGAGGGGCCACAGCATGAGTAGCGTTGCTCCTGCGATCAGCGATACGCCAGTTCTTAAGCTGATGAATGTCGAGAGCGCCTATGGGCCCATCAAGGCGATTCGCGGCGTGAGCTTGCAAGTGCGCCGGGGAGAAATCGCCACCGTGCTCGGCTCCAACGGCGCGGGCAAGACGACGATTCTGAAAACCATCTCCGGCATCATCGACCCGCGCAAAGGCTCGATTGAATTCAAGGGGGAAGACATCACCGCCAAAGACCCAGCTCACATCGTGCAGCAGGGCTTGAGCCACGTGCCCGAAGGCCGCGAGGTCTTTGCCTTGCTGAGTGTGCGAGACAACCTGACCATGGGTGCCTACACCCGCTCAGATCGAGACGGTGTCGCCAAAGATTTGGACGCGGTGTTCAACTACTTCCCTATCCTGCGGGAGCGTGCTGCTCAGAAAGCGGGCTTACTTTCAGGCGGCCAGCAGCAAATGCTCTCTATTTCCCGCGCGCTGATGGCCAGCCCCGATTTGATTTTGCTGGACGAACCCAGCCTGGGCCTGTCGCCCAAACTCACCAAAGAAATCTTTGAAATCGTCATGCGCATCAACCGCGAACGCGGCACCACAATCCTGCTGGTGGAGCAAAACGCCAACATGGCGCTGAACGCAGCAGACTACGGCTATGTGCTGGAAAATGGCCGCATCGTGATGGAAGACACCTGCGCCCATCTGCGCGAGAAGGACGACATCAAGGAGTTTTACCTCGGCATGAAGGAAGACGGCATTCGCAGCGAGCGGCGCTGGAAGAAGAAGAAAAACTGGAGATAAATGCAATGAGCGGCCTTTGGGATCTGAGCAATATCACGCCAAACTTCGACATCCTCTTGCCGGGCGATACCCTGACCGCCATCTTCTGGAACGCCGTTGAAAAGCGCGGCCCCAATGTGTGGATGCGGCAAAAGCACCTGGGCCTGTGGCGCAGTTGGACTTGGAACCAGACCGGCACTGCGGTGAGCGAAATCGCGGCGGGTTTGTTGGCCCTGGGTTTCAACAAGGGCGACTGTGCCTCCATCCTTGCGAACACCGTGGTCGAATGGGTGTGGGCGGACTTGGCTGTGCTGTCCTGTAGCGGTGTCTCCAATGGCATTTACCCAACAGATGCCCAATCGCAAGCGCAATTTTTGTGCGAAGACTCCAGCACCACCGTTTTGTTTGTGGAAGACGACGAGCAGTTGGACAAGGCACTGGAAGTGCGTGCCCAACTGCCCAAGCTGCGCAAAATCGTCGTGTTTGACATGGAAGGGCTGCGCGGCGTGAATGACCCTGGCATCATCAGTCTGGCGGCGTTGCGCGAGCTGGGGCGCGAGCATCTGGCAAGGCACCCCAACGCCGTCAAAGAGCGTGCCGCCCAATGTCGCCCCGAGGACTTGGCCATTCTGGTTTACACCTCCGGCACCACCGGCAAACCCAAAGGCGCGATGCACCTGCACAGCGGCCTGGTCTACACGCTGCATGGCTACAACACATTGGTCACGCAAGACGAAAACGACGAGCGAATGTGCTTTTTGCCGCTGTGCCATATCGCCGAGCGCATGGGCGGCGAGTACCACGCGATGTACACCGGAGCCAAGCTCAACTTCGTTGAGAACCCCGAAACCATCCCCGAGAACGTGCGTGAGATTGCACCGACCGTGTTCACCGCCGTGCCGCGCGTGTGGGAGAAGTTTTACTCGGGCGTGATGATCTCGTTGAAAGAATCTGGCAGCATTCAGCAGGCGGCTTACGGCTGGGGCATTGGTGTCGGCACGGAGATCGCCGACAAAGTGCTGGCCGGCAAGCCGGTAGACGGTTGGCTCAAGTTCAAATTCAACATTGCGCAGTGGATAGCGCTGAACAACGTGCGCAAGCTGATTGGCATTCACCGTGCGCGTTTTCTGGTGACGGGTGCCGCACCGATTTCGCCCGATCTGGTGCGCTGGTATTTGGCGCTGGGCGTGCCGATGCTCGAAGTATGGGGAATGACCGAGACTTGTGGCGCATCGACGGCAGTACCTGCCACCCTGATGAAACCGGGCTCGATTGGCCCGGCTGTGAGCTTCAATGAAGTGAAACTGGATCCGGCGACGGGTGAGATGCTGGTGCGCGGCAAAAACGTGTTTGCGGGCTACTTGAACCTGCCCGAGAAGACCGCTGAAACCATCGATACCGACGGCTGGCTGCACACCGGCGATGTGGGCGTGGTCGATGCGGATGGCTATTACAAGATCACCGACCGGATGAAGGACATCATCATCACAGCGGGCGGTAAAAACGTAACCCCGAGCGAGTTGGAAAATGACCTGAAATTTTCGCCCTTCATCACCGATGCGGTGGTGATTGGCGACAAGCGGCCTTACCTCACGGTGATCGTCATGATCGACCAGGAGAACGTGGAGAAATTTGCGCAGGATGCCGATATTCCCTTCAGCAACTATGCCAGCCTGACCCGCGCGCCCGAGGTGCAGGCCCTGATTCAAGGCGAGATTGACCGGGTGAACAAGAAGTTTGCGCGGGTGGAACAGATCAAAAAGTTCTTCCTGCTTGAAACCCAACTGGGTGCCGAGGATGAGGAACTGACACCGACGATGAAGCTCAAACGCAAGCTGGTTGAGAAGAAGTACACGCCGCAAATTGAGGCGATGTACAAATAGCTTTCTTTAACGAAAATGGCGAATTTATGAAACTGAACCCCTCACTGACTGCCGCTGGAATAGCCGTTCACCGGAAGTTATGAGGATGTACTGGTAAAACAGGATGGACGCCGGCGCTTTGTAGGACGGAAAATACCCCAAGGCAGAACGCCGCCCGCCTGATTTCGCGCAGTACGGTATCCACTTTTCACCCCTCACACTCCGGGAGATTGACGATGACGATGAAGGTAAACAGGTTTGCAGTCGCTTTGACAGTCTTGGCACTCACTGCGTCCCTTGCGCTTGCGCAAAAAGCAGCCCCCCTGCAAGGCGTGACGGCGTCCGAGATTACTTTGGGATCGATTCAGGATCTTTCTGGCCCGATTGCCGGGTTGGGCAAACAGATTCGCCTTGGCATGATGCTCGCTGTGGACGAAATCAATGAGCAAGGTGGCTTGAATGGCCGCAAGATCAAGTTGATCATTGAAGACTCGGCCTATGACCCCAAGAAAGCCGTGCTGGCAGCGCAAAAGCTGGTCAACCAGGACAAGATTTTCATGATGGTGGGCCATCTGGGCACAGCGCAGAACATGGCAGCCATGCCAGTGCAGTTCGAGAAGAACGTGATCAACTTTTTCCCAGTTACGGCTGCACGTGAAATGTACGAACCCTTTCACAAGCTGAAGTATTCGTTTGCGGCGACCTATTTCGATCAGATGCGAATTGCCGTGCCCAAGATGGTCAAGGAAAAGAACGCCAAAAAGATTTGCACGATCTACCAGGACGACGATTTCGGCCTGGAAGTGCAGCGCGGGGCCGAGGCTGGCCTCAAAACCATCAATATGGAATTGACCGAAAAGACATCCTACAAACGCGGTGCCACCGATTTCTCGTCGCAGGTCTCAAAAATGCAAGGATCGGGCTGCGACCTGATCGTGATGGGCACCATCATACGCGAGACGATTGGCACCATCGGCACCGCTAGGAAATCCGGCTACAACCCCACCTTTCTGGCATCCAGCGCTGGGTATAACGATCTGATTCACAAACTCGGCGGCAAAGCGATGGACGGCCTGTATGCCACCATGACCGTGCAAAACCCGT
>JANOTE010000461.1:0-10646 GCA_031416195.1 Rhodoferax sp. | reverse complement strand
CTGAGCTTGCTGTGGGCACCCGCGCCAATGCCCAGGTAGTCGCCAAACTGCCAGTAGTTCAGGTTGTGAAAGCACTTGTGGCCATCGCGCGCGTAGGCCGAGACTTCATAGCGATTTAAGCCTGCCGGACCGAGTGTGTCGGTGATCAAATCGAGCATGTCGTAGGCGGTATCGTCTTCAGGGATGGCGGGCGGGAACTTGGCGAAATAGGTGTTGGGCTCAATGGTGAGGTGGTAGATGGAGATATGCGGCGGGTGCAATGCCAGGGCGGTCTCCACGTCTCGCGCCAGTGACTCCAAGGTTTGGCCCGGCAGCGCGTACATCAAGTCCAGATTGAAAGTGTCAAACGCGGCTGCCGCCTCTTCAACTGCCGCGATAGCCTGCGCGGCATCGTGCACACGGCCCAGCGCTTTGAGGTGGTCATCGTTGAAGCTTTGCACGCCGACGGACAGGCGCGTTACGCCCGCGCTGCGAAAGGCGCGAAAGCGATTGCGCTCAAACGTGCCGGGGTTGGCCTCCAATGTAATTTCACAGTTTGCCGACAACCTCAAGCGGGCTCGAACGTCGCCCAGCAGGCGGTCTATCGCCTGCGGCGAAAACAGGCTGGGCGTACCGCCTCCGATGAAAATGCTGTGGATGGTACGGCCCCAAACCAGCGGCAGCGCAGTCTCCAGATCGGCCACCAGCGCATCGACATAACGCTGCTCGGGCACTCCACCATCATTCAGTTCATGCGAGTTGAAATCGCAATACGGGCATTTTTTGAGACACCACGGCAAGTGGATATAGAGAGACAGCGGCGGCAAGGCGTTAAGTTGCAAGGTGCCGGGACGAAGGTAATGCTGAATGTCCGGCTGAGCAGCGGGCTGGGTGCTTTGCTCGGGCGATTGCGCGTGGATGGGGATCACGCAGGGCCCCAACGTTCGCGCATCAGCACCACCATGGCCTTTGCGGCGCGGCCCCGGTGGCTATTGGCATTTTTGACCTCGGTCGGCAATTGCGCAAAAGTCTTGCCAAATTCGGGCAGCCACATCACCGGGTCAAACCCAAAGCCGTTGTCACCCAAGCGCTCGCGGGTGATTTCACCGATGACGCGACCCACGGCAATCAGCGGTTCAGGATCCTGCGGGCTGCGCACGGCCACCAAAGTACTGACCAACGCGGCGCGGCGCGTGGTGATGTTTTGCATCTGCTCCAGCAGAGCCGTCACGTTGTTGTTGTCGCCCTTGGGGTAGCCAAACTGGGTGGCGTAATAGGCGGTGTCCACACCCGGCAGACCGCCAAACGCATCGACGCACAAACCCGCGTCATCCGCCACACTGGGTAGGCCACTGTGCTGGGCGGCATGGCGGGCCTTGGCCAGCGCGTTTTCAACAAAAGTGCAGTGCGGCTCAGGTGCTTCGGGGATGCCCAGCTCGCCCTGCGGTATCAGCTCGAAGCCGAGCGGGGCAAACAGGGCGTGCAGCTCGGCCAGTTTGCCGGGGTTGTTGGATGCGAGAACGATCTTCACGGCAGCTTCTTGGCAATGACCGACTTGCAATCAAGCTGCCCGCGACTGCCCTTGCAACACGATCAATTCGCCAATGCCCTTTTCGGCAAGCGCCAGCAACACGTTCATCTCAGCGCGCGAGAAAGCCAGGCCTTCAGCCGTGCCCTGCACTTCGACAAAGTGGCCCGCGCCGGTCATCACGACATTCATGTCGGTGTCGCAGGACGAGTCTTCCGCGTAGTCCAGGTCAAGCATCGGCACGCCTTGCAAAATCCCCACCGAAATCGCCGCAACGGGTGCCGTGATGGGCGATGCAGCAATCTTGCCCTGCGCCATCAGGTACGCCACCGCGTCCTGCGCGGCAACAAATGCGCCGGTGATGCTGGCGGTGCGGGTGCCACCGTCGGCCTGAATCACATCGCAATCCAGGGCAATAGTGCGCTCGCCCAGCGCCTTCAAGTCAAACACCGCGCGCATGGATCTGCCGATTAGGCGCTGGATCTCCTGCGTGCGGCCACTTTGCTTGCCACGCGCGGCCTCGCGGTCGCTGCGGGTATGGGTGGCGCGCGGCAGCATGCCGTACTCGGCCGTCACCCAGCCCTCGCCGGAGCCGCGCTTGTGCGGAGGCACTTTCTCTTCCACGGAAGCGGTACACAGCACTTTGGTGTTGCCAAACTCGATCAATACCGAGCCTTCGGCGTGCATGGTGTAGCCGCGCGTGATGCGCACCGTACGCAATTGGTCATTGGCGCGTGTACCTTGTCGAGTGAAATCGGTCATGGGTGAGCTCGGCGCGATCGCTATCCGGGCGAATGGGGCCGCGAGCGGCGAATGGCATCGTTGATCTCGGCGATGGAACGCTCGATTTCAGCCTCATTCAGGTCGTCTTCGTCATTGAGGTCAGACGCATGCAATTCGGCATGCAGAGTTGAGGTGAAAACGCCATCATCAATGTCCTCGGTGGAGATCGCGGCCCGCACGGTGGATTCAAATTCATCGGGCGTTTCCCACTCCATCGCAATCACGGTGACGTTGTCGCTTTTGCTGCCTGCCGTCTCAAGCGCCGCTTCCACCAGATCCGGCACCGCCTGAGAGACCGGTTTTTTCCCCAAATGCAGGAGGATGTCTTCGTCCGCCAGACTGCCCCACAGGCCATCCGAGCAGAGCAAAATTTTGTCACCTTGCGCAAGCCGCACGGGCCCGGTCAGCTCCAGGATCGGCTTGGTGGGTGAACCCAGGCAGGTGAAAAGAATGTTGCGATTGGCCTGATGCGCCGCGAGCGGGCCGGTGCTGGAGCCAGGGCGGCGCTCCTGATAGGAATGGTCGCGGGTGCGCGCCAGCAGTTCCCCATCGCGCACCAGGTACAGCCGGGAGTCACCACAATGCACCCATGATGCCAGACCGTTTTGGACAAACGCCGCCACGATGGTGGTGCGCGGCGTGTCTTCCATGCCGCGCTCCAGGGCATACCGCAGAATGTCACGGTGCGCCGCCATCACCGCGTCGGTGAGGAAATCACTGACATCGTCGATGATGCTGTCTGCGATCTGCTGGTAGGTGGCCGACATTGATTTCAACGCCAGGTGGGCGGCGACTTCCCCTTCGGGGTGCCCGCCCATTCCGTCTGCCAGCAAAAACAACCCGGAGCCACGGGTGTAGCTGTAGCCCATGCGGTCTTCATTTTTCTCGCGGCCTCCACGGCGACTGAGCTGAAAAATGGAAAACTTCATTTCGCCTTGTTGCCAAAGGCGCTGGCGCTTTTCGCATTTTTCTTGGTGTCGGTCACGATGGTGTCGAACTGCAAGCGCACCTTTTCGCCCACCGACAGCTTGGTGTAGCGGCGCTCACCCTCGCGGCTGAGCTCTTTTTGCAGCGCAAAAACCGACTGCGGGCGCGACAGGGCATCCAGCGCCATGCACCACTCAACGACTTCAATCAGATTGTCCGAGTACACGCCGCGAAGGCGCGCCAGGGCGGTGGCGATGCGATCTTTTTCGACCCGTTGCGGCGCTTCATTGGGTGGGTAGCCTTGCATGCAGGCGTAGATGCACGCGCCAATGGCGTAGATATCCGTCCACGGGCCCATGGTGGCATCGCGACGGTACATTTCCGGTGCTGCGAACCCCGGCGTGTACATCGGGCGGACAAAATTACCCTCTTTGCTCAGCACTTCGCGCGCGGCACCAAAGTCAATCAGCACGGATTTGTTGTCATCCGTGATGAAAATATTGGCGGGCTTGATGTCCAAATGAAGCATTTTGTGCTGGTGTACGATCCGCAGCCCGCGCAGAATCTCGTCAAACAGCGAGCGGATGGTCGACTCGCGGAACACTTTTTGCTGCTTGAGATCGCGCGCGGTGATGATGAAGTCCTGCAAGGCCGCGCCTTCCAGGTAGTTCATTACCATGTAGACGGTTTCGTTCTCGCGAAAGAAATTCATCACACTCACCACCGAGGGGTGGGATATCTGCGCCAACGAGCGCCCTTCTTCAAAGAAGCTTTTGAGGCCCAGCCGATACAGCGAGAGCTTCTCGGGCTGCACCACGGGGCTCAACTCGCCCGGCGAGCGGGAAGCCAGGGACGACGGAAGATACTCCTTCACCGCCACCTGCTGGCCCTCGGAGTCGAGTGCCAGGTAGACCACTCCAAAACCGCCTGCAGCCACCTTGCGCACGATGCGGTAGCCACCAATCATGGTATCGGGGGGGAGCGGTGCGGGTTTGACCTTTGACATGGCTGGGAGTGCTGGGTTCGATAACCGCGGTCAGCCGCGCTCAGCCGCGCTAAAAACAACACTGGGGTGGTCGACCGACCCGAAAGTCGGCCTAGGTTTCCGGGTTATTCTCAGGGTCTTGATCATCATTGTTTTGGGAGGCGTTCGATGTCAGTTTACAGCATGACTGGCTATGCCAGTACACAGCACAGCACAGCCGCCACAACGCCGCAGGCCGACACAAAAGGCACCGCCGCAGGGCAGCTCGGGCTTGAGATTCGGTCGGTGAACAGCCGTTTTCTGGACCTGTCATTTCGCCTGCCGGAGGATCTGCGCCAATTCGAGCCGACCTTGCGCGACCTGATCATTGGCAAACTCAAGCGTGGCAAGGTCGAGGTGCGCGCGTTCATTGAATCAGGTGCTTCCAACTCGATTTCAGATGCCACGCCCAAGCTGCTACAGCGCCTTAATGCAGTTCAAGACAACGTCATGGCCTGGCTGCCCAATGCCCAGCCTCTGTCTGTGGCTGATGTGATTCGCCTGGCATCGTCCGAGCAAAGCTCAAAGCAGGACTGGAGCACCGCCATCCTGCCGCTGGCGAGCAAGGCGCTGAAGGATTTACTGGGCGCACGCCAGCGCGAGGGCGCGCGTCTGGTCACCATGCTGCAGGAGCATGTCGCCCAACTGCGTGCCCTGGCCGCTCAGGCGGTGCCGCTGGTGCCGCAACTGGTGCTGGCACAGCGCCAGCGTTTCATGGAGCGCTGGAACGAGGCGATGAGCCTGGGTGCCAGTAAGGGTGACAGCGCTGTGGCACCCGAAGCGGCCCGGGACCGGGCGCTGACCGAGGCCACCGCCTTTGCCATCCGCATCGATGTCGCCGAAGAAATCACCCGCCTGAATTCGCACCTGGATGAGATTGAGCGGCTGCTCAAAGTCGGTGGCGAAATAGGCAAACGTCTGGATTTTTTGATTCAGGAGCTGCACCGTGAGGCCAACACTATGGGCTCGAAATCAGCGGCGCTGGAACTCACGCACATCTCGGTGGACATGAAAGTGCTGATCGAGCAGATGCGCGAGCAGGTACAAAATCTAGAATAGCGCCAAATTACTTGAATGCGCAAAAAACTCATCGGTATGGACTTTCCAGGAAACCTGTTTGTAGTGGCCGCCCCCAGCGGCGCGGGCAAGTCAAGCTTGGTCAAGGCGCTGATGGAGCTTGACTCGCGCGTGCAACCCTCGGTGTCGCACACCACCCGGGCAGCACGCGGGCAAGAGAAACATGGGCGTGAGTACTACTTTGTGGCCAATGCGGAATTTGATGCCATGGTCAAAGCGGATGCTTTTGTCGAGTGGGCCCACGTTCACGGCCAGCGCTACGGCACCTCGCGCCAGGCGATTGAGGAGAGAATTGCCCAGGGCGGCGATGTGATTCTGGAGATCGACTTCCAAGGTGCGCTGCAGATTAAGAAGATATTTAGCAATGCCATTTGCATTTTTATCTTGCCGCCCAGTTGGGAGGAGCTGCGCGCGCGGCTGGATCGCCGTGCGGAGGACGCGCCAGACACCATCGAAAAGCGGCTGGTCAACGCCGCCACCGAGGTCGCCCAAGTCAATAAATTCGACTTCGTTATAATCAACGAGTTGTTTGACCGCGCGCTTTTTGACTTGAAAGCAATCGTCCACTCCCAGCGGCTCAAGGTTTCTGCCCAGCGGCGTGCTAGGGCTGATGTGTTCAAAGCCCTGAACATCCCCTAGCTCCCCGACGCAGTGACACACCCAGCGCGACACCGCAGCGCAACATTTTTCCTGGAGATTAAATGGCCCGAATTACCGTAGAAGACTGCCTGGCGCAGATCCCCAATCGCTTTCAATTGGTGCTAGCAGCCACTTACCGCGCCCGCATGCTTAGCCAGGGTCATACCCCGAAAATTGAGAGCAAAAACAAGCCGGGCGTGACAGCATTGCGCGAAATTGCTGCTGGCAAGATCGGCATTGAAATGCTGAAAAAAGTGCCGCTTTAAGGCTGGTGCGAACCTTCTGAAAAAGCACCGCTTGCGGTGCTTTTTTCATGGAATGGCGTGAGGCCAACTCGCGGGAATCATTTTCAAAATCCAGCAACGCGCTATATTCAGGGCCATGGGCACCGCGCTGAAATCACCTGACAAGCCGCCACGCATTGCGCTGCAGGCCGCGCGCGCGGTCGTGCCCAGCGCTGCAGCGGTGAACGCGGCAGCGGCCAGCTTTGCCGGGCTGACGGCCAAGCTTGATTACTTGACCGTCGCAGACATTGAACAGGTTCGCCTGGCCTACCGCTTTGCCGACGAAGCGCATTTAGGCCAGATTCGCAACAGTGGCGAGCCCTACATCACGCACCCGATAGCGGTGGCCGCCCAGTGCGCGGAGTGGAAGCTGGATGCGCAGGCGCTGATGGCGGCCTTGCTGCACGATGCAATTGAGGACTGTGGTGTCACCAAACCGGAGCTGGTAGAGCGCTTTGGCTCGCCCGTGGCCGAGCTGGTGGATGGCTTGACCAAGCTGGACAAACTGCAGTTCAACACACGGGAAGAAAACCAGGCCGAATCGTTTCGCAAAATGTTGCTGGCAATGGCGCGCGATGTGCGGGTGATTTTGATCAAGCTGGCCGACCGCTCGCACAATATGCGCACGCTGTCAGACGCGCCGCGCGACAAGTGGCAGCGCATTTCTTCCGAGACGCTGGAGATTTACGCGCCGATTGCACACCGCTTGGGTTTGAACCAGACTTACCGCGAATTGCAGGACTTGGCGTTTCGCCATATGCGGCCCTGGCGCTACGAAATTCTGGCCAAAGCGGTGGCCAAAGCACGCGGTCGGCGCAGGGACTTGATCCAGAAGGTGCAGCGCGAGGTGGAGGCAAGTTTTGCCAGCGCCGGCATGAAGGTCAAACTCACCGGGCGCGAGAAATCGCTCTACTCGATCTACCGCAAGATGAGCCAAAAGCACCTGACGTTTGCGCAGGTCACTGACATTTATGGCTTTCGCGTCAAAGTGCCCACGGTGATTGACTGCTACACCGGCCTGGGCACGCTGCACCAGCTTTACAAGCCGGTTCCTGGCAAGTTCAAGGATCACATTGCGATTGCCAAGCTCAACGGCTACCAGTCGCTGCACACCACGCTGGTCGGCCCGTCAGGGGTGAACGTGGAATTCCAATTGCGCACCCAGGCCATGCACATGGTGGCGGAGTCTGGCGTGGCCGCGCATTGGCTTTACAAGGCGAATCATTCGGACGGGGCCAGCGCAGACCGCCTGGGCAGCCAGTGGTTGCAGTCGCTGTTGGACATTCAGGACGAAACGCGCGATGCGGCCGAGTTTTGGGATCACGTCAAGGTCGATCTGTTTCCCGATGCGGTCTACGTCTTCACGCCCAAGACGCAGATTCTCGCCCTGCCGCGCGGTGCTACGGTGATTGACTTTGCCTACGCCATTCACAGCAACGTGGGCGACCGCACCACCGCCGCCAAAATCAACGGCGACCCGGTGCCGCTGCGCACCGAGCTTAAAAACGGCGATGTGGTTGAGGTGGAAATTTCGCCGACCGCCACGCCCAACCCGGCTTGGCTGAGCTTTGTACGCACCGGGCGCGCGCGCTCAAAAATCCGCCATCATTTGAAGACGCTGGAGCATGCAGAGTCGGAAAACCTCGGCGAGCGCCTGCTGTCCCAAGCGCTGCGCGCCGAAGGCATCGAAAAGTTTCCCAACGATGAGCCAGCCTACCAGCCGGTCTGGGAAAAGCTGCTGCGCTTCACCGGCAACCGCACGCGCGAAGAGCTGATGACCGATGTGGGCCTGGGCAAGCGCATCGCCACCATTGTGGCCAAACGCCTGGTGAGCCTGCTGGCCGAGCAGGGCGAGCGGCCCAATGCCCTGCTGCTCACGCGTGAGCGCTTCACCGCGCCGTCGTCCGCCTCTTTGGGCATGTTGACGCTGGATGGCGCACAGGACGCATCCGTCAAATTTGCGCTGTGTTGCCGCCCGATTCCGGGCGATGAGATCGTGGGCTACCTGGGGCGTGGCGAAGGGCTGGTAGTCCACATGGCTGCTTGCCCCACGGCCAAAAAACTGCTCAACAAAGATGCCGAGCGCTTCATTGAGGTCGAATGGTCCGACGAGCCCAAGCGCGCGTTTGAGACGGAGATCAACGTCACCGTCACCAACGGCAAGGGCGTGCTTGCGCGGGTGGCCGCGAAACTGGCAGGCGCCGAGGCCGACATCGCCCACATCGATATGGACCAGGACGGCGCGCAGGATGTGACCGATCTTCGCTTCCTGATTGGCGTGCGTGACCTGGCCCATCTCAATACCGCCCTGCGTGCCTTGAAGCGCACGCCGTCCGTGCTGGCAGCGCGGCGCAGCAAAACGGCGCCTGAAAATTAAGGCTCCAGCGCTGGGATGGGCGTTGGATAGGTCACGCTGATCACCTCAATCTCTTCTACGCCCTGCGGCGTTTGCAGCTTCAACACATCGCCCACGCGGGCCTTCAACAGCGTGCGTGCGATGGGTGAAATCCAACTGACCTGCGATTGCGCGCTGTCGGCCTCGTCAATGCCCAGAATAGTCACGCTGCGCTCTAAACCAGACGCATCAGCGTAGGTGGCGGTTGCGCCAAAGAAGACTTGGTCGCCGCCAAAATGCAGGCTGGGGTCGCTGATGACGGCAAGCTCCAGGCGCTGCGTCAAAAAGCGGATGCGCCGGTCAATCTCGCGCAGGCGCTTTTTGCCGTACAGATAGTCGCCGTTCTCGGATCGGTCGCCATTGCTGGCGGCCCAGTGCACCACCTCCACCACCTTGGGCCGCTCGTTGTCGATCAGCTCAAACAACTCCGAGCGCAGGCGCGCGTAGCCTTGCGGCGTGATGTAGTTTTTGCTGCCCGCAGGCAAAGCAGACAGCGCGGGTGCTTCGTCGTCATCCGCATCGGTTTCTTTGGTGAATGCCTTGCTCATCGTCTGATTTTGGCGCAGCTTGGAATATCCTGACGCGAACAACGCATATGCTATTATTTATATAGCTTATTGTGCATGTTATACGTGAGCCAGAGCACTAAATATCTAATAATTTAACGATTTTAGCTCCAAATATCCAAATTATTAACCCCTAGGTTAATTTTTTTCAACCTCTGGCGCTGTCACGCATCCGCCATGGCCCGCGACCATGCGAGCTGACCGAGTGCCGCTGTATCGTCACATGCCTGTCATTCTTCCCCTCGACACTTTGATGTTGTTCTATCAAACAGGAGTTGGCATGAAACGATGGTTTATGAGCGCAATCGCGGTTGCAGTGGTTGTGGCAGGGTGTGCCGGATCGGATCCGGAGATTTCAAAGGCAGCGCCCAAACACATTCTGTTCTTCCTCGGTGATGGCATGGGCATGACCACTATGACCGCTGCGCGCATCTACAAAGTCGGCGAAGACGGCGAGCTGACCATGGACACGCTGCCCGAGACCGCCTTCATCAAGACCTTTTCGGCCAATGCGCAGGTCACCGACAGCGCGCCTTCGATGGCCGCGTACATGACCGGCGTGAAGATGAACAACGAAGTCATCTCGATGAGCTCGGAAACATCGGCCTACGACCCGGTCACTTTGAAGGACTATCTGTCTGGCGCCGACACGACCTGTCCGGCCACGGGTAACGGCAAGCCTGTTACCACCCTGCTGGAACTGGCTAAAACGGTGGGCATGGGCACGGGCGTTGTGACGACGACCCGCATTACCCACGCGACACCGGCAGTCACGTATTCGCACCTGTGCCACCGTGACGGCGAAAACACCTTCGCCGCGCAACTCGTGCCGGGTGGAGCCAGCTTCAATACCGCATTGGGCGACGGCGTGGACGTGGTGCTGGGCGGTGGCCTGCGGCATTTCCTGCCGAAGGAAACCAGCGGCAGCAGCCGCAGCGACTCGCGCGATCTGGTTGCTGAGATGAAGGCCAAGGGCTACAGCTACGCCGCCAACAAAGCCGATTTCGACAAATTGCCCGCCACCGGCAAGCTGCTGGGCCTGTTCACGTCAAGCCACATGGCGTACGACCTGGACCGTGATGCGACCAAGGAGCCCAGCCTTGCCGAAATGACATCGCGCTCTATCGACCAGCTCAAAGGCAATTCGAAAGGCTTTTTCCTGATGGTTGAGGGCGGACGCATCGACCATGCTTTGCACGAGACGACCGCCCGCAAGGCGCTTCAGGACACCGTAGCGTTTGACGATGCAATCAAGATCGGCATTGACAAAATGCGGCTGATTGATCCTGACCTGAAAAACACGTTGATCGTGGTGACGGCTGACCACGACCACACCATGGTGCTCAATGGCTACGCGGCACGCACCGGCAAGACAACCGACGCCAATCCCGGCGTGCTCGGCCTGCTGCGCAGCTATGTCGATGGCTTGCTGAGCAAAGACACC
>JANOTE010000460.1:0-2811 GCA_031416195.1 Rhodoferax sp. | reverse complement strand
CGCCGCGCTTCCGACAAGTACTGCTCCACCGGCCCGCCGGGCACAAATTGGATGACAACAAAGGTGATCAGCAACACGCCGAACAGCGTGGGCAGCATCAGCAGAATTCGTTTGAGGATGTAGGCTGCCATGAATATATCGGTAAAGAATTACGGTGCAGTTTTAGGTGGCAGGCGCGCCCACCAAGTCGTCATAGGCCACACCATGTAGGGAATGCCCTCCGGCGGATGGGGCGGAATCACCTTGGGGCGCTCCAGCCTCCAACTGCTGTAGGCGATGCGATTTTCGCTGCTGGTCCATGCGGGCACCATGTAGTGACCGTGCGCGATCACGCGATCCAACGCGCGGCAGGCGGCCAGGAAAGCATCGCGGTTGTCGGCACCGGAGATTTGCGTGATCAACGCATCAATCGCGGGATGCTTGATACCGCCTACGTTGTTGCTGTCGGGTGTGTCCGCCGCCTTGCTGCCAAACAGGTCGGCGTAGTTGGCCCCAGGAAAATGCGTACCGGGAAAGGCGACACCTGTCATCTCAAAATCATAGACTTTGAGGCGTTCAAAGTACAGCGCTGCGTCCACCGTGCGGTACTTCAACTCGATGCCCAGCTTCTGCAAGGCCAGCTTCCAGGAAGTTGTCGTGCCTTCAGAGCCGGCCTCCGAGCTGTCGAGCATTTCAACCGTCAACGCCTCGCCCTTGGCGTTGCGCAAAGCGCCGTCCCGCAGCTCCCAGCCCGCCTCCTTCAGCAAAGCGCGGGCTTTCAGCACGTTGCCACGCAGTGAGTTGCCCCCATCCGTGCGGGGCGGCAGCGCCATGGTGCCAAAGGTCTCTGCGGGCAGTTGACTGCGAAACGGTTCCAGCAGCCCCACTTCCTGTGCCGCAGGCATTCCATTGGCTTCGCAATCGGTATTGCCAAAAATGCCTTTCACACGCTTGTAGCTGCCGCGAAAAAGCTGGCGGTTCATCCATTCATAATCCAGCGCCAAATCAAGAGCCATGCGCACGCGGCGATCCTTGAATTTATCTAACCGGTTGTTCAGGAAATAGCTGTAAAACCCGTCTGGCGTGCGGTGATTGAAAGGTGACTTGATCAAGTCGCCCTTGTCAAAGCGCGGGCCGTTCAGCCGCCGCATCCAGTCACCGGCTGAAAAGAATTTCATCAGGTCGAACTCGCCGCCTTTGAGGGCTTCGAGCTGGGCGGTGTTGTCGCGGTAAATTTTGACGGTGATTCGGTCAAAGTTGTTCGAGCCCTTGCTGACGGGCAGATCACGCGCCCAATGCGCCGGGTCACGCACGTAGGTGATGTCTTTGCCAAAACGCACCGGCCCCACGCGGTAGGCACCGCTGGTGATGGGGGCATCTATCACCACCTGGTCAAAGGGTTTGGCCTTGCCGTTGTGCACACCCCACTTGGCGCTGAAAATCGGTAGGGAACCGACGACCAGGGGCATCTGGCGGTCTTGCCGCTTGAAGCGAAAGCGCACGGTGCGTTCGTTCACCAGATCGCAGCCCACGACATCAGCCAATAGCGAGGAAAAGGATGACATGGCGTACTTGCCGGTCAAGGTATCAAAGCTGTGCTTCACGTCCGCCGCCAGCACCGGGTCGCCATTGTTGAAGCGCGCCTGCGGGTTGAGGCGAAAAGTGGCAGACAGACCATCGGGCGCCACGTCAACATCTTCAGCCAGCAGCCCGTAGCCCACACCAACTTCGTCCATCGAACCAATAAGCAGGCTCTCAAACATCAGCTCCAGCAAATAGGTAGGGGGCTGACCCTTGATGGTAAACGGGTTGTATTTGTCAAAGGTGGAGATGCGCGAGCCGCCCACCAGCCGCAGCTCGCCTCCTTTGGGTGCTAGCGGGTTGACGTAGCCAAAGTGCTCAAAGCCGGGTGGGTATTTGAAGATGCCCCAAACCGAGTAGGCGGGCGCGGCCCAGGCCGCTGGGCAGGCCAGCAATGCCAGAGCAGCCAGGCGCTGAAACAGACGGGCTTTCAGATTCACCATTCAGGGCACCGCACTGACGCGCCGAAGACGCGGGAAATAACTGTTGTAGGGCCCGCCATCACGCGTCAGCAAGGTCAGGTTGGCGACTGCCGCATGGGCACCGATGTAGAAGTCGGCAATAGGCTTGCTTTTGACGCCACCGCGCTGACGGTAGATTGAAAACGCCTTGGCGGCCAGCGCGGCGCACGACCACGGCAGATCCGAGCGCTGCACCGCGTAAATATCCAGCATCGCATCCAGCAGCGCGACATTGGGCTCTGGCACCAGCAGCTCGGTGTAGACCACCACGTTCACATGCAACACGCCCGCTTCGCCGCAAACCTGTACCTGATCGACGGACCAGTTGTGCCAAGGGCTGGCGCTGTCCATGCAGTCGATCCACACATTGGTATCGACCAGCGTGCCGCTGCTGCCGTCGTAATAGGCCAGGGTGGTCACGGTTTCAGGAGGTCTCTGCCGGGCGAATAAAACCGAGGATCTCGTCTGCCGACATCTGCCGATAGGCGGCTCCCAAGCTCTTGTGTACTTTAGCGGCCGCCTGGCGCAACTGCGCGCGGCGGTCATTTCGTTGAGCGCCTGCCAGCTTTTGGATGACGATTCTGCCCGCCTCAAAGGTGATGCGCACCTCACTTCCAGGAACGACACCCGCTGCCAGCCGCACTTTTTTGGGAATCGTGACTTGACCTTTGTCCGTAACCACCATAGCGCACCCTTAAGTAAGAATTAGAAGTTGGAATACTACCAGAAGGCTACCAGAAGGCTACCAAAATTCCAGCAAAATCGATCCTGCGCCAATCTCGCGCCAATC
>JANOTE010000459.1:0-2300 GCA_031416195.1 Rhodoferax sp. | reverse complement strand
CCCGCATCAAAAGCAGCGCCAACCTCAAGGTGCTGCAAGGCCCCGAGCTGCGCGTGATTTTTTTTGGGCATGGACCAAAAGCGAGATGAGCTATTGTTCTCCAACGTCAAAGGCAAAAACCCGTTCAAGGACAAACGCGTGCGTCAAGCTTTTTACCAAGCGATTGACGAAGACACCATCATCAAAACCGTGATGCGTGGTGCGGGCGTGCCCAGCGCGCAGATGTTCCCGCCGCAAGTCAAAGGCCATGCACCCGATCTGGCCAAGCGCCTGCCCTACGACCCTGAAGCGTCCAAGAAGCTGCTGGCCGAAGCGGGCTACCCGAACGGCTTTGAAGTCAAGCTGAACTGCCCGAATGACCGTTATGTGAACGATTCCGATATCTGCCAGGCGGTTGCCGCGAACCTCGCGCGTGTGGGTGTCAAAATCAATTTGGAAACCGAAACCAAGGGCACCTATTTCCCCAAAATCTTGCGCCGCGACACCAGCTTTTACATGCTGGGCTGGACCGCCAGCACGGTTGATGCGCACAACGTGCTGTACCCCATCATGTCCACGCCGGGCGAGGGCGGACGCGGGCAGTTCAACCTGGGTGCTTACAGCAACCCCAAGGTGGACGAGTTGACGGGCAAAATCGCTTCAGAAACTGACGACAAAAAACGCATGGAAATGATTCGTGAAGCGATCAAGCTGCATCAGGACGATATAGGTCACATTCCCCTGCACCAACAGGCGTTGAATTGGGGTGTGAAGAAAAACATCGAGATGGTGCAGTTGCCCGGCAATGAAATGCCGTGGCGCTATATCAAGGTGGGCAAGTAGGCCTCTACCCGGCGTGTCTCCAATGCCTCTGCTCAATGTCACTTCTCGAAGTTAAAAATCTCGTTGTCGAGTTTCCGAGCCGGCGCGGCACGCTGCGCGCGATCGACGATATCTCGTTCAGCATCGCGCCCGGTGAAATTTTGGGTGTGGTGGGCGAATCTGGTGCGGGCAAATCACTGACCGGGGCGGCCATCATCGGTCTGTTGGAACCGCCAGGGAGAATTGCCAGCGGTCAAATCCTGCTGGAAGGCCAGCGCATTGACAACCTGGGTTTTGACGCGATGCGCCACATTCGCGGGCGCAGAATCGGGGCGATTTTTCAAGACCCACTAACCTCATTGAACCCGCTGAACACCGTCGGCTCGCAATTGACCGAGACCATCCTCGCGCACCTTCCCGTGACGGCGGCACAGGCCAAAGCCCGTGCCATCTCGCTGCTGCAAGACACCGGCGTTCCCGCAGCGGCAGAGCGCATTGACCATTACCCGCACCAGTTCTCAGGCGGCATGCGCCAGCGCGTGGTGATTGCATTGGCACTGGCGGCAGAGCCTCAACTGATCGTGGCGGATGAACCGACCACCGCGCTTGACGTGTCGATTCAGGCGCAGATCATCTCGCTGTTAAAAAACATCTGCAAAAAGCGCGGTGCCGCCGTGATGCTGATCACCCACGACATGGGTGTGATCGCTGAGACCTGTGACCGCGTTGCCGTGCTGTACGCAGGCCGCGTCGCCGAGATTGGCCCGGTACACGAGGTCATCAACCAACCCGCGCACCCGTATACCAAAGGCCTGATGGGAGCCATCCCTGACATTACCGAAGACCGTGAGAACTTGAGCCAAATCGACGGTGCGATGCCGCGCCTGAATGCCATTCCGCAAGGCTGCGCCTTCAATCCGCGTTGCCCGCAGGTGTTCGACAAATGCAAAAGCCAGCGCCCTGAATTGATGGCTGCGGGGGCCACACGCGCCGCCTGCTGGCTGCATGGGGTGGCAGCGAAATGAGCGCAAACTCTACAGCACTCGTTCAGGCGAATGACTTGGCGATGACGTTTGACGTGTCCGCCCCGTGGCTCAATCGCATGATAGAACGCAAGCCGCACGTCTATCTGCATGCGGTCGATGGCGTGAGTTTCGAGATCGAAAAGGGCAAAACGCTGGCCTTGGTGGGTGAATCCGGCTGCGGCAAAAGCACCGTGGCCAAGCTGCTGGTGGGCTTGTACGCGCCGACGCGCGGCGGTTTTCAGTTTGACGGGCAGGACGCGCATGCCGCCTTCAAAACGCCGGCAGGTTTGAACTTGCGTCGCCGCATCCAGATGATTTTTCAGGATCCGTATGCGTCGCTCAACCCACGCTGGATCGTGCAGGACATCATTGGCGAGCCGCTGACCGAGCATGGTTTGGTGACGGATCCGCAGGAGCTAAAGCTGCGCGTCGGTGATTTGCTCAAATCGGTGGGCTTAAGCCCGCTGGACATGC
>JANOTE010000458.1:0-8905 GCA_031416195.1 Rhodoferax sp. | reverse complement strand
CTGGCGTTCAACCGCTTGCAAAGCATGCAGCGGGACTTGGCGCGCCGCCACGAAAAACTGGATCGATTGGGTTTGCGTCTGGGGCTGCTGGACCCGAGCCTGGTTTTGCAGCGTGGCTATGCATGGCTGCAAGACACGCGAGGCAGAACCGTCACAAGCGTTTTGCAGGCTTATCCGGGTCAGGCTTTGCAGGCAACCCTTGTTGACGGCACGGTTGATCTCAAAGTGCTCGGCCTTGCTCCTTAAAGTTTCTACAATCAATTTGGTTTTTAACTCCAATCTCAACCACCAACGAGGAAATCATGGAACACACTTTGCCCGCACTGCCTTACGCCATTGACGCATTGGCCCCCAACTATTCCAAAGAAACGCTCGAGTACCACCACGGCAAGCACCACAACGCCTACGTCACCAACCTCAACAACATTCAAAAAGGTACCGAGTTTTAGTCTATGACGTTGGAAGAGATCATCAAAAAATCCAGTGGTGGCGTCTACAACAACTCGGCTCAAATCTGGAACCACACGTTTTTCTGGAGCTGCATGAAACCTTCCGGAGGCGGTGAGCCTACAGGCGCGCTGGCGGCGGCAATCAATGCCAAGTGGGGCACGTACGCTGCGTTCAAAGAGGCTTTTGTCAAATCTGCCGTAGGCAATTTTGGCTCGGGCTGGACTTGGCTGGTCAAAAAGCCCGACGGCTCGGTGGACATCGTCAACACCGGTGCCGCTGGCACGCCACTCACGACGGCAGACAAAGCCTTGCTGACAGTCGATGTGTGGGAGCACGCGTACTACATTGACTATCGCAATATGCGGCCGAAGTTTGTCGAGACCTTTTTGTCCAATTTGGTCAATTGGGGCTTTGCGGAAAAGAACTTCGCCTGAACTGGCTCAGGAAACTTCAACGAGTAAAGGGCTCGCCAGCCAGTTTGGTGCCTGCCTTAACGCTCTTCTTGGCAAACCAGCCCTGGTTCATCTCCAGCACATAGCGCACCGGCTTGGTGGAGCAGTGTGGTGCTTCGGAGTGGGGCTGCATGTCCATCAGGTTCACGATCTCGCCGTTGTCGGCAACAAAAGCAGCCGTCAACGGCAGCAGTGTGTTTTTCATCCAGAAGCACTGCATGCCTGCCTGCTCGAAGATGAACAGCATGCCCTCGCCCTGGGGCATTTCCCTGCGAAACATCAGGCCCGTGCTGCGCTGGTTGGGCGTTTGTGCCACTTGGGCGGAGATTTGATAAACACCTGCCGACAATTTGGCGCGCGGCAAATCCAGCTGTGGCCCGTCTTGCGCCTCAACAGATGCACATGCGGCCAGAATTGATAGGGCGATTGCAACGGTTGCGTTTTTCATGGCTCAATTGTGAATCAACATTAAAACCCCGCAAGGTCAAGGTTGGAAAATCCAAAAAAAACAAAAAAAAAGACCCGCCGAGGCGAGTCTTTTTCTCCGATGCGCAAAAATTACTTCTTGGCAACTGGCTTGTCAGCCAGTTTGGCTTTCTTGGCAGCAGCTTTCTCAGCACGTGCAGCCTTGGCAGCAGCAGCTTTCTCAGACTTCATTTTTTTGGCTTCAGCGGCTTTTTCCATTTTCATTTTCTTGGCATCAGCGGCTTTGTCTGACTTGGTGTCAGCAACGGCCTTGACCGCTGGGGCAGCGGCAGCAGCTACTGGAGCAGCGGCTGGAGCAACTACAGCAGCGGCTGGCTTGGCAGCAGCAGGCGCGGTGGTTTGGGCAAAGGCGCCCACGGAGAACAGACCGGCGATCAGGGTGGCGAGAACTTTGTTCATTTTGAGAATCCTAGATAGTTAAAACATGCAGTTTGGAAGCTTCCCTCCTGATAAACCAGAAGGCTCATCCGTAACGGGGGTGGTTTGCGAGTGGTTGACA
This sequence comes from Rhodoferax sp., assembly GCA_031416195.1. GTDB lineage: Bacteria > Pseudomonadota > Gammaproteobacteria > Burkholderiales > Burkholderiaceae_C > JANYCG01. Next base: position 7,018 of record JANOTE010000458.1, on the reverse strand, counting down.
AAGCGAGTCAAATATTTGACGCTAGAATCGAAAACTCGACCTAACACGCATTCAACACGGGCCCACGACGGGCATCCATCCATGTACAAGCACATCAAAATCCCAGCAGAAGGCAAAAAAATCACCGTCAATGCGGACAACTCCATCAATGTGCCGGATCAACCCATCATTCCGTTCATTGAAGGTGACGGCACGGGGCTGGACATTACGCCGGTGATGCTTAAAGTGGTCGATGCCGCAGTGGCGAAAGCCTATGGCGGCAGCAAGAAAATCCACTGGATGGAGGTCTATGCCGGTGAGAAATCCACCAACATTTACGGCCCGGATGTCTGGCTGCCTGAAGAAACCCTGCATGCTGTCAAGGACTATGTTGTCTCCATCAAGGGGCCGCTGACTACGCCGGTGGGCGGTGGCATTCGCTCACTCAACGTAGCGCTGCGCCAAGAGCTAGACCTTTACGTCTGCCTGCGGCCTATCCAGTACTTCACTGGCGTGCCCTCGCCCGTGAAGGAGCCGCACAAAACCAATATGGTTATTTTCCGCGAGAACTCGGAAGATATTTACGCGGGCATTGAGTTTGAGGCTGAATCGGACAAGGCCAAAAAGCTTATCAAGTTTTTGCAAGACGAGATGGGCGTGAAGAAAATCCGCTTTCCCAACACGTCGGGCATTGGCATCAAGCCGGTGTCGATCGAAGGCACTGAGCGGCTGGTGCGCAAAGCCCTGCAATACACCATTGACAACGACAAGCCCAGCCTGACTATCGTTCACAAGGGCAATATTATGAAGTTCACCGAAGGTGGCTTTCGTGATTGGGCTTACGCGCTGGCAGCCAAAGAGTTTGGTGCCGAGTTGATTGACGGCGGCCCGTGGATGAAGTTCAAAAATCCGAAAACCGGCCGCGAAATCATTGTCAAAGACAGCATTGCCGATGCCTTCTTGCAGCAAATCCTGCTGCGCCCAGCCGAGTACAGCGTGATTGCCACGCTTAACCTGAATGGCGATTACGTCTCTGATGCGCTTGCGGCCCAAGTCGGAGGCATTGGCATTGCACCGGGTGCTAACCTGAGCGACACCATCGCCATGTTTGAAGCCACCCACGGCACGGCTCCGAAGTACGCGGGCAAAGACTACGTCAACCCCGGCTCCGAAATTCTGTCTGCCGAGATGATGTTGCGCCACATGGGCTGGACCAAGGCGGCTGACCTGATCATCAGCTCGATGGAGAAATCGATTCTGAGCAAGAAAGTCACTTACGACTTTGCGCGCTTGATGGATGGGGCGACGCAGGTTAGCTGTTCAGGGTTCGGTCAAGTCATGATCGACCACATGTAGATTGGCTCATTCCGGCACGATACGAGCACGATTGCGGCGTTGCAACTACTCGTCGTGCAATAGCACTGCCTTCGTCGTCGCGCCGTGTACTCGCGCCCGTCTCGTACCGCACTGAGCCAATCCGTGCAAACCGCGTTCAACCAAACCGCTTCAACGTCAAGCTGCAGCGGTTTTTTTCATTCTTCCGGCTTGAATGTGAAAAAATTGTCACCAATTCAGCCAAGTGTCACAAAGTTTGGCCACGATCGATAGAATCAAATAATGGCAACGAAAACACCTGAAAAGCCTCCAGTGCGCCCCGCACCTCTTGTGCGACCTGTCGACCCAGACGAGGGCGGTACCGTTGTTCTTGAGCGGCGCACGCAAAAAACCAAACCACCCCAGCTGTACCAAGTCGCCATTCTGAATGATGACTACACGCCGATGGAGTTTGTGGTGCTCGTGATCCAGGAGTTTTTCAGCAAGGACATGGAGACGGCGACCCAGATCATGCTGAAGATTCACCTGGACGGTAAAGGCGTTTGCGGCGTGTATTCCAAAGATGTGGCTGCGACCAAGGTTGATCAAGTGCTGGAGGCGGCCAACAAAGCCGGGCATCCTTTGAAATGTGTCAGCGAGCCGGTTGAGTTTTGAGCTGCCGACCTCAGATAGTCAGTCAGCACCAGCTGGTTTTGAAATCGGATTACAGTTAGTTAGTCAGTAGTTTAGAAACGTCAAGCAACAGTCAAGTAACGAGAAGGAAATCAAATGATTGCCCAGGAATTGGAAGTAAGTTTGCACATGGCGTTTGTTGAGGCGCGCCAACAGCGTCACGAGTTCATCACGGTTGAGCATTTGCTCATGGCCTTGCTGGACAACCCCAGCGCCGCCGAGGTGCTGCGCGCCTGCTCGGCCAATATCGATGACTTGCGCAAGTCGCTGGCCAACTTCATCAAGGACAACACGCCGCAGGTTGCGGGCACTGATGACGTGGACACCCAACCCACACTCGGGTTCCAGCGCGTGATCCAGCGCGCCATCATGCATGTGCAGTCGACCGGCAGCGGCAAGAAAGAAGTGACCGGCGCCAACGTGCTGGTGGCGATTTTTGGCGAGAAGGATTCGCACGCTGTGTACTACCTCCACCAGCAGGGTGTGACGCGCCTGGATGTCGTCAACTTTATCGCTCACGGCATCAAGAAGAGTGATCCGCCTGAGCCGGTCAAGTCCGGCGAGAGCGCGGCGGAGAATGAGGAAGGCGGGGCTGAGAAAAACGAGAAGCAAAGCCCGCTTGAGCAGTACACGCAGAACCTCAATCAGCTTGCCAAAGACGGCAAGATCGACCCGCTGATTGGGCGCGAGTACGAAGTCGAGCGTGTGATTCAAATCCTGTGTCGGCGCCGTAAAAACAACCCGCTGCTGGTGGGTGAAGCGGGCGTGGGCAAAACTGCGATTGCGGAAGGCTTGGCCTGGCGCATCACGCAAAAAGAAGTGCCGGAGATTCTGGCGGACTCAGTCGTCTACTCGCTGGACATGGGCGCGTTGCTCGCAGGAACCAAGTACCGGGGTGATTTCGAGCAGCGCTTGAAAGGCGTTTTGAAATCCCTCAAAGACAAGCCCAATGGCATTTTGTTCATCGACGAAATCCACACGTTGATTGGCGCGGGTGCGGCATCAGGCGGCACGCTGGATGCGTCGAATCTGCTCAAACCGGGCCTGAGTTCGGGCGCTCTCAAGTGCATCGGCGCAACCACGTTCACCGAGTACCGGGGCATTTTTGAGAAAGATGCTGCATTGTCCCGTCGCTTCCAGAAGGTTGATGTGGTTGAGCCGACAGTGCAGGAGACGGTGGACATCCTCAAGGGCCTGAAATCCCGCTTTGAAGAACACCACAGCGTGAAATACGCGGTGGCGGCCCTGCAAGCTGCGGCGGAGCTGAGCGCGAAATACATCAACGACCGTCATTTGCCCGACAAAGCAATCGACGTGATCGACGAAGCCGGCGCAGCGCAGCGCATTTTGCCGATCAGCAAACGCAAAAAGATCATCACCAAAACCGAGGTCGAAGAGATCGTTGCCAAGATCGCGCGCATCCCGCCCGCCAACGTGTCCAACGATGACCGTGGCAAGCTCAGAACGCTAGAGCGCGACCTGAAAAACGTCGTGTTTGGCCAAGACAAAGCTTTGGACGTGCTGGCCAGCGCCGTGAAAATGGCGCGCTCGGGCCTGGGCAAGGGCGACAAACCGATTGGCTCGTTCCTGTTCAGCGGCCCCACCGGTGTCGGCAAGACCGAGGCCGCCAAACAACTGGCCTACATTATGGGCATTGAGTTGATTCGCTTTGACATGAGCGAGTACATGGAGCAGCACGCCGTGAGCCGCCTGATTGGCGCGCCGCCCGGCTACGTGGGTTTTGACCAGGGCGGTTTGCTGACCGAAGCCGTCACCAAAAAGCCGCATTGCGTATTGCTGCTCGATGAGATCGAAAAAGCCCACCCGGCGATTTTCAATGTGCTGTTGCAGGTGATGGACCACGGCACACTGACCGACAACAATGGCCGCAAGGCAGATTTCCGCAATGTCATCATCGTCATGACCACCAATGCCGGTGCCGAAACGATGAACAAGGCCACCATCGGCTTTACCAACCCGCGTGAGGCGGGCGACGAGATGGCTGACATCAAGCGCCTGTTCACGCCGGAGTTTCGCAACCGGCTGGATGCCACCGTCAGCTTCAAGGCGCTGGATGAAAATGTCATTCTGCGGGTGGTTGATAAGTTCCTGCTACAGCTCGAAACGCAACTGGCCGACAAGAAAGTCGAGGTCACCTTCACCGATGTACTACGCAAGTTCCTGGCCAAAAAGGGCTTCGATCCTTTGATGGGTGCGCGCCCAATGCAGCGCCTGATCCAGGACACCATCCGCCGTGCTCTAGCCGACGAGCTTCTGTTTGGCCGACTGATCGACGGTGGCCGCCTGACCGTGGACATGACGGTCACTACCGATGAAAAAGGTGTCGAGAACGGTGAAGTCGCACTGGACATTCAGCCACTTCCCAAGCGCGAGGGCAAGGCCAAGCCCGAAGCCACAGAGGCGGCTGCGGCAGATTGAGCTTCTGTCCAGTTTGTGAGTTGATGCGGACAGTGCCCCACAGAGCGCTATATTAAACATAGCATTCTGTGCAATCTCTTCGAGGGCTAAGCGCCAATAGTGTTCATGTTTTGGTATGTTTGATACCCGAATGACCTAAAATTAACCTGGCGGTTAATTTTTTTTCAAATAAATTAACTCTCAGGTTAATTTTCATCGATTTTCGCCAATTCATCTGTGACCGCAGCGCCTCGGCCCTGGCTATTCATCATCAATCCTTTGGAGTGATGGCGCATTCGAAGCACCGTCAGATTCTGAGATCACCCAAAGCTGCTACGGCAGGCTGTTTACTTGAACCCCACTCGATCCAGCATCTGCTGCACCTTGACCTGGTTGCCGCCGACCTTGCTGATGGGAATCGTCTCGGATTTGAATCCATCGGCGGCCATAGCGGTCAGTGCCGCGTTGTTCACGGTCACGCCTTTGGTCACGGGCCATTCATTGTTGCCATCGGCAAAGTAATTTTGCGCGGTGGGGCTGGCCAAATACTCCATGAATTTGATGGCGTTGGCCTGGTTTTTGGAATGCTTGGCGACGGCTCCACCGGCGATGTTGACGTGCGTGCCCCACGTGGATTGGTTCGGAAAGGCAATGCCGATTTTGTCGGCGATGGCTTTGTCTTCAGGTTTGCTGGATTTGAGAATGCGCGCCAGGTAATAAGTGTTGGTCACGGCAATGCCGCACTCACCAGAGGCGACGCCCTTGATCTGGTCGGTATCGCCGCCTTTGGGGTCGCGGGCAAAGTTGGCCACCATGCCTTTGAGCCAGTTCTCGGTTTGCGCCTCGCCCAAGTGCTCGGTGACGGCACCAAACAGGCTCAGGTTGTACGGGTGTGAGCCCGAGCGAATACACAGGCGACCTTTGTTGACTGGGTCTGCCAGCTTTTCATAAGTGTCCACGTCTGTCTTTTTAACTTTGAGTTTGTCGTAAACGATGACACGGGCACGCGTGGAGAAGCCAAACCACGTGATTCCGTCGGGGGTGATTACTGCCCGCAGTGGCACAGGGATCGCATCCTCCAGCAGCTTGGACTTGATCGGCTGGAACAGACCGTCCACCTCGCCCTTGTAGAGGCGCGCGCCATCGACCAGCAAAATCACATCCGCCGGGGAGGCCGAGCCTTCTGCTTTCAGCCGAGCCAGAATGCCCGCGTCATCAGCATCCACACGGTTGACTTTGATGCCCGTCTGCTGGGTGAAATTGCTGTACAGCGCTTCGTCGGTGCTGTAGTGGCGGGCGGAGTACAGGTTGACCACCTGCTCCTGCGCCTGCGCGGTGAAGGTGGCGGCTTGCAAAGCCAGGGCGATAAGGCTGAGATTGAATATTTTGGTCATGATGTGCGAGGACAATGGTGAATGAGTGGTTTGGTTTAAGTGGCTCGATCATAGCTCAAACGCGAATCATTCTTAATACGTTGACAAGGTGATATGGTTTTTTTGAGGGTTTTGATGAAAATACGACGGGATGATTTGCAGGCGATGAAAAACTCGGTGCCCGCGTTGGCATCGTTCGCATCGTTATGGGCAGTGACCTCCCTGATCGTGCTGGCAGGATGTGCGCAGGTGCCCATAGCCGACCCCACGCCTCCCGGGGTAGTCATCGCCACACCCACGCCGCCTACCGTCAAACGCCCGCCCAAAATCGGCCTCGCGCTAGGCGGTGGTGCTGCGCGCGGCTTTGCGCATGTGGGTGTGATCCAGGTGCTGGAGGAGGCGGGCTTGCGCCCCAGTTACGTTGCGGGCACGTCGGCAGGCAGTTTGGTCGCGGCGATTTACGCCAGCGGCAAAACCGGCGCGCAATTGCAGCAGGTGTCTGAGGCGATGGAAGAGGTCACCCTGGCGGATTGGACCTTGCCCTTGTTTAACCGGGGCATGCTGCGCGGCGAGGCGCTGGCGCGCTATGTCAATAAGCAGGTCGATGGCCGTTTGATCGAGGCGCTGCCGTTGCCGCTGGGCATTGTGGCGACCGATCTCAACAGCGGCCAAAGTGTGCTGTTTCAGCGCGGCGACACTGGCACGGCGGTGCGTGCGTCCAGCGCCGTGCCTGCGGTGTTTCAACCCGTCAAAATCGCCGGGCGCGAGTATGTGGATGGTGGCCTGGTCTCGCCCGTCCCGGTGCGTTACGCGAGGCAAATGGGCGCAGAGCTGGTGATCGCGGTAGACATCTCCAGCGCCCCTGAAAACAACCCCGCCAACGACACCTTGCAAGTGCTGCTGCAAACCTTCGCCATCATGGGCAAAAGCATCAATGCGTTTGAGCTGCCCAGTGCTGATGTGGTGGTGCGCCCGGTCATTAACGGTTTGTCCAGCTCGGATTTCAGCTCCCGAAAGAAGTCAATCGAAGCCGGTCGCCAAGCGATGTTGCAAATGCTGCCGCAGTTGAAGGCAAAGATGGCGGAGTTGGCGCGGGTGCCTTGACTGCCCGCTGAGTTCTCATTCAAACGACGAGGCAAGCGCAAAAAAAAAGGGCTAATCCGAAGACTAGCCCTTAAGGGATCCCTGAACCTGAAAAGGTTTCGAAAGGACCCGAGGAGACAACCAGTAGAAACCTAAAC
>JANOTE010000457.1:0-1545 GCA_031416195.1 Rhodoferax sp. | reverse complement strand
GCCTGGTTGCCGAAAAACATTCCTGATGAGAACGAGACAAGTATCAGCCACGGCGATTTTCGGCTTGGCAATTTGATGTTCCACCCTTCAGAGCCCCGTGTGGTGGGCGTGCTGGACTGGGAGCTGTCCACACTGGGGCATCCCTTGGCTGACGTGGCTTTCAACTGCATTGCGTACCACACGCTGCCTTCTGAGTATGGTGGTGTTCGTGGCCTGGATTTGGCGGCCCTCGGCATTCCGGCGCAAGCTGATTATCTAAAACACTATTACGGCACCAGCGGCCGCGCCGACGGTGTCAGCGCGTTTCATTTTGCGTTTGCATTATTCCGCATGGCTGTCATTTTCGAAGGCATTGCGGTGCGCGCGGCCAGTGGCAACGCCGCCGCAGGCAATGCGGCTGAAGTGGGTGCGCTGAGCAGTGCCTTTGCAAAACGGGGAGTTGAATTTGTCGACAATTGAAATGACTCGGTGGAACGACACTTGGCCCGCGATGCGCCTGGAGTCGCACTTCGGTGACCGCGTGGTGCGCTGTTTTGTGGCCCGGCCGAAGAGCCTGCATGCCTTGCTTGTTGACGCGGTGGCTCACTGCCCGGGACGTGAGGCATTGGTGTGCGGGAGCGAACGTTTCACCTGGCAGCAATTGCATGACTTGTCCGCACGCCTGGCCGCCGGCCTGGCCGAGCGGGGTGTGGGTGTGGGGGACAGGGTGGCCATGCTGATTGGCAACCGCAGCGAGTTTGTCACCACGCTGTTCGCCATTGCGCACCTGGGGGCCATTGCAGTGCCCATCAGCATCCGCGAGCAAACGCCGGGTCTGCGCTACATGCTCAACGACTGCGCGGCCGTGCTGGTGGTACATGATGCCGATCTGGCCGACCGGCTTCCCGCCAGCGCGGACTTGCCGTCGGTGCACAGCCGCGTTTCTATCGGCGCCTGCGATGGCTCGGAAGAGTTCAACGGCTTGCTTGCGCATCCGCAGCAGAATGCGCCAACCCCGGTACAAGAAGAAGACATCGCCGTCATCATGTACACGTCGGGCACCACCGGCAACCCCAAGGGCGCGACACTGACGCATCTGGGCATCGTGCATTCGACCATGCACTACCAAGCCGGCATGGGCCTGACAGAAAACGATGCCTCGATTGCCGCCGTGCCCTTGAGCCATGTCACCGGCCTGGTGGCGCTGGTGGCGACCATGGCGCGCTGCGCGGGCAAGCTGGTCATCATGCCGGCCTTCAAGGCAGCAGAATTTCTATCGCTGGCTGCGCGGGAACGCATGACCCACACGCTGATGGTGCCCGCCATGTACAACCTGTGCCTGTTGCAGGCGGATTTCGATGCACATGACCTGACCACTTGGCGCGTGGGTGCCTATGGTGGCGCGCCGATGCCGGTGGCCACCATCGCCAGCCTGGCGGACAAACTCCCCCATCTGACGCTGATGAACTGCTACGGCTCGACCGAGACCACGTCGCCCGCAACCCTGATGCCGCAGGGCGATACTGCTGCGCACAGCGATACCGTGGGCCGCACGCTGGCCTGTGC
>JANOTE010000456.1:0-1900 GCA_031416195.1 Rhodoferax sp. | reverse complement strand
GAAAATGAGTGATGAGTCGATCAAGGCACTGCAAGCGCAGGCGGCCTTGACACGCAGTCGCGTCGAAGACCTATGAAGTTTCGAGACCATTAAACTTCTTCGTTTAGCGATGCTGAACATCCCATGCAACTGCAAGACATTCTTTACTCCCAAGGCTTTGGCACGCGCCGCGTTTGCGCGGGTTTGATTCAGCAGGGTTGGGTGGAGGTTTATGCGGATGCTGGCTCATCGGAGCCCTCCAAATTCACACAGTCTGATACTGATTTTGTAGCAGCAGGCCTGCGCTTTCGGGAGCAGGGTGTGGTCTGGGCCTACTTTGAAAAGGCCTACCTCATGCTGCACAAACCTGCTGGCACCGAGTGCTCGCAAAAGCCGTCCACCTACCCGAGCATCTACACGCTGTTGCCGTCACCTTTACGCTTGCGCCCGCAAAAGAGCGCGGTGCAGGGCGTGCAGGCGGTGGGCAGGCTGGATCAAGACACGACAGGGCTGCTGCTCATGAGTGACGACGGCCAGTTCATCCACCGCATGAGTTCGCCCAAAAAGAACTTGCCCAAGGTTTATGAAGTGACGTGCAAACATCGGCTCGATGACAAACAGGTCAAAAAGTTGCTGGATGGCGTGGTGCTGGATGATGACCCCAAGCCCGTGCGTGCGGCGGCGTGTGAGATGGTGGATGCCGATGACGATATCAATGGCGACAAATTGCACCTTCGCCTGACGTTGACCGAGGGCAAATACCACCAGGTCAAACGCATGCTGGCGGCAGTGAGCAATCGCGTGGAAGGCCTGCACCGCTCGCGCATCGGTGGGCTGGAGTTGCCCACTGATTTACTGCCAGGGCAATGGCGCTGGTTGACTGCGGCGGATTTGGAGTTACTTAAGAGCTGAGAGAAAAAATAGCTGAGTCGCGTTTCACAAAAGCCGTGTTTGCTGACCTTGCGCCTTCAGCAGAGCAACTGCTTGCTTGTCGAACGACACGAAAGTTTCGCCTCCGAGCCAGCGCCCCTCAAAGGCGATCACGCCATCCGCGAAATCGCCACCCGCATCCAGCACCGCCAGCCCGGCATCTACCGCAGGGCGGTTCAGCGTCACGTTTTGAGTGGCCAGCAAGGCGCGGATTGCCGCCGAGGCATCTTCTGCTTCGAGCTTGTAAGTCCGAAGCAGCACCCACACGAATTCGCAAAGACAGGGCAGGGCAATGGCGATCAATTCGGCATCTGTCAAAAGCTTGGCGGCGGCTTTGGATTGCGCTGGGTGGTCGCGCATGACGGCGCGAACCAGAACGTTAGTGTCTACGGCAAGTTTCACGCGGGTCACGTCTCACTTTGCCCAGCCCAGCCTTGCGCCGCTGCCTCATTGATCTCTTCGAGGGTCGCGACCTTTTTGGTACGGCCCGCCAGCAATCCGATGAAATCGTCAATCTTGCCGCTCGACCGGGCGGCTCGGAGCATGCCCTGGCCGTCCGGCAGCAAATCAAGCTCAATCTTTTCACCAGGCTTAATGCCGAGGTGCTGGAGCACTTCTTTTCTGAACGTGACCTGCCCCCGCGCCGTTACTGTTAATGTGTTCATGGAAATTTCTCCAATCGCCGATTTTGCGTATGATAAGGCATATTTGCATTACTCACGCGGCAGGGCGTTACTGAACTACACCGCGTAGCGGATAGTTTTCTATCCAGTTCAGTTTGTACGGCTCAAGATGTTTCAACCAATTGCTACATAAAAATACCTATTTGTGCAATATATACGAGGGCTATAGGCAAAAAAAATTCAAGAACTATAAAAGCCGCACGGGCTGCCCTTGCGCTTTGTATCGGCGGCTTGCAGCAGACCCACCGATCCTGCGATGGGGTTGCGGTGGGATCCTGCACGACATCGTCGAGCCGGATCAAAAATTA
>JANOTE010000455.1:0-8165 GCA_031416195.1 Rhodoferax sp. | reverse complement strand
AATCAAGGCGCGGTGTGGGATCAACGCGCCTTTGGGTGGGCCGGTGGTGCCGCTGGTGTAGATCAGCACAGCGGCCTCACTGGCCAAGGTGTCAACCAATGCGAAATGATCGGGCTGGGCAGCGGTGGAGGTAGTGATCTCAGCGGTGGACAGAACGGCACGCAGCCCGGGGCAGTTCACCTGCAACGCCGCCAGGCTGTTTGCCCCGCTGTCGTCGCAAATGGCTAGCACCGCCTCGCTGTCGATCAGCCGGAACTCCAGCGCTTCGGGCCCAAACAGCATCGACAGCGGCATCGCCACCGCACCCATTTGCAGCACGGCCATGTAGGCGACTGCTGTTTCAAAACGCTGCGGCATGACGATAGCCACCCGGTCGCCGCGCTTCACCCCGTGCGACGCGAGCAGGTTGGAGAGGCGATTGGCCTGCTGCTGCAAAACGGCGTAGGAATATGACTTTGGCGCCTTTGAAGCGGTCGAATATTCATAGACCGCTATGTTTTCAATATCACGCGCAGAACTCGCCCAGCGTACACAACACGCCTGCGCCATATTGAAGTGATCCGGCACGTGCCATTGGAAGCGGCTGTGCAAATGGGCGTAGTTGTCACGGGCATAGTTGTCTCGGTCTTGACTGACGGGTTTGCGCTGTTTTTGTATCATCCGCCCAATGTACCAAGCCCAACGCCTCTCCCACAGCGAGTTTGTCCCTATTCGCAACCTTCAGTACCACGTGCGCGTGTGGGGCAAGCCCAACCCCGCGCTGGCCCCGCTGGTGCTGGTACACGGCTGGATGGACGTGGCGGCCAGCTACCAATTTTTGGTCGATGCGTTTGGCGACGAGCTTGTGAACGGTCGCCACATCATTGCGCCCGACTGGCGTGGCTACGGCCTCACCACCGCCGCGCCGGTAGACAACTACTGGTTCCCCGACTACCTGGCCGATCTGGATTTTTTACTCGATCATTACTCGCCCCAGATGCCCGTCGATCTGGTCGGCCACAGCATGGGTGGCAATGTGGTGATGCAGTACGCGGGCGTTCGCCCTGAGCGCATTCGCCGCCTGATCAACCTGGAAGGCTTTGGCATGCCTGCAGACAAGCCCTCCAGCGCGCCTAAACGCTTCGCCATCTGGATCGACGAGCTCAAAACGCACAGCAAAGGCGGAATCGTGCTGAAGACCTATGACAGCGCTGACGGCGTGGCGCAGCGGCTGATGAAAACCAACCCGCGCCTAGCGCGTGACCAGGCCGGGCATGATCGCGCGGCCTGGCTCTCGCACCATTGGGCGGTGGAGAACAACGCGGGGCGGTGGGAAATTCTGGGCGACGCGGCGCACAAAATCTCCGGTGCCAACGTCTCGCACGTCGAAGAAGTGCTGGCGCTTTACGCCGCCATCACCGCACCCACGCTGTTTGTCGAGGCATCTGACAACTCCATGCAGGGCTGGTATGCGGCCAAGTTCACGCTGGCCGAGTTTCATGAGCGCCTGAAACACGTACCCAACGTCAAAGCTGTACGTATGGAGGACTGTGGCCACATGCTGCACCACGACCAGCCGGCGCAGTTGGCGCGATTGATTGAAGATTTCATCGCTTGAAGCTTGGCCACGAGGCCGCGTGCGAAAATAGAGGGTTCGGTCACCCATTGATCGCCAATTTTCAGGACACGCCCCATGGACGCAGAGAGCATCAATCAGATCGGCACCCAACTCAACGACTTGGGTGCCCGCACGCAAGAGCTTCGGGGGTATCTTTGACTACCCTGCCAAAGCAGAACGGCTGAGAACCGTCAACGCATCGCTGGAAGATCCAACGGTCTGGAACGACAGCAAAAAAGCGCAGGAGTTGGGCCGAGAAAAGAAGGCGCTGGACGATGTCGTCGGCACGCTGGACAAGCTCACCGCCGAGCTGGCTGACAACGCCGAGCTTTATGAGATGTCCAAGGCCGAGGGCGACGAAGCGGGCCTGGCCACCATCAGCGAAGACACCGCCAAGCTCGCCGCCATCATCGAGCAGCTTGAATTCCGGCGCATGTTCAACAACCCAGCCGACCCGCTGAACGCCTTTTTGGACATTCAAGCAGGCGCCGGCGGCACTGAGGCCTGCGACTGGGCCAGCATGCTGTTGCGCCAGTACCTGCGCTATGCAGAGCGCAAGGGCTTCAAAGCCACGCTGGAAGACGAAACCGCAGGTGACACTGCGGGCATCAAAGGCGCGACGATCAAGGTCGAGGGCGAGTACGCCTTTGGCCTGCTGCGTACCGAGACGGGCGTGCATCGCCTGGTGCGCAAGTCACCGTTCGACTCATCCGGTGGTCGCCACACCAGTTTTGCCAGCGTGTTTGTCTACCCCGAGATCGACGACTCCATCGTGATCGACATCAATCCCTCCGACGTGCGGGTAGACACGTTTCGCGCCAGTGGCGCAGGCGGCCAGCACATCAATAAAACTGATTCGGCCGTGCGCCTGACCCACCTGCCCACCGGCATCGTGGTGCAGTGCCAGGATGGCCGCAGCCAGCACAGCAACCGCGATGTCGCCTGGAAGCGCCTGCGCAGCCGTTTGTATGACTTTGAAATGCGCAAGCAGCAAGAAGCGCAGCAAAAGTTGGAAGACACCAAGACCGATGTCGGCTGGGGCCACCAAATCCGCTCTTACGTGCTGGACAACAGCCGCATCAAGGACTTGCGCACCAATGTCGAGGTGTCTGCCACGCAAAAGGTGCTGGATGGGGACTTGGATGTGTTCATTGAGGCGTCTTTGAAGCAAGGGGTTTAGCGCGATTTACGTCAGCTGCCCTATACTTGTGACACGTTCTATAAATCAGTGACACATCATGCAAATCATTAATGTCAGAGAGCTTCGCAACACCATCCCGCACTTGCGCGAGACGCTGGCGCGCGAGCATGAACTGGTGTTGGTGTCCAACGGGGAACCAGTGGCGCGTATTTTGCCGATTGAAAAGCCTGCCAAGTTTGAATCGATGAAGTGGTTTCGGGATCAAATAGGAGGCGGCAAACTACAACCTGACTCGACGGCCGCCATGCGCGCCGAACGAGATCTGCGGTGAAGGCCTATATTGACACCAGTGTGCTGGTCAAGCGCTATGTTTCTGAGCCCGGTTCAGACGGGCTTGACAGTTTTCTCATGACCGCACAGCCTGATCTCATTGCCAGCGAGTTGATACGGCTGGAGTTGGTTTCGGCCTTTGGGCGAAAGTGCCGCGAAGGGCGATTCACAAGCGCCGATCTGGACAAACTCCAAATTCAAGCGGACGCTGACCTGTTGTCGGGTCGCATCGAACTGGTCAGCCTGCGTGGCGATTTGCTCCAGCGCGCACTGGGCTTGATGCGCAGGCTGGTGCAGCCCCTCGCCACATTGGATGCAATCCACCTGGCTTCGGCCCTGACGCAACGTGTCGATGTCTTCATGACCAACGACCAACAACTCAGCCGGGCGGCTACTGAGGCCGGTTTGGCAACCTGGATGGTATGACTGCTTGATGCGCAGCTTGGCCAGCAAGCGCAATTTTGACGAACTGATCAAACTTAACTTTTTGGAGAAATTTCATGCTGCTGCGTGACGGACAAAGCGAGCCCATGGTGGTGCGCCGTGAGGACTATTCGGCCCCCGCCTTTTTCATCAACACGGTCGACTTGACGTTTGACCTGGACCCGACTAAAACCCGCGTGCTCAATCGCATGAATTTGCGTCGCAACCCGGATGTTGTGGTGCAACCCTTGAAGCTCGATGGTGAAGACATTAACCTGGCGCGCGTGCTGGTGAACGGCCACGGCACCTCGTTCAAGATGGAGGGCAGCCGCCTGGTGCTGGAGAACTTGCCTGAAGGCCCGGAGTCGTTCGACCTGGAGATTTTCACCACCTGTGTGCCGTCCAAAAACACCAAGCTGATGGGCCTGTTCGTCAGCGGCGATTCATTCTTTACCCAGTGCGAGGCGGAAGGCTTTCGGCGCATCACCTACTTTTTGGATCGCCCCGATGTGATGGCGATGTACACCGTCACGCTGCGGGCCGACAAGGCCAAATACCCGGTGCTGCTGTCCAACGGCAACTTGGTGGAGCAAGGCAATCTGGAGGAGGGTCGTCACTTCGCCAAGTGGGTTGATCCGCATAAAAAGCCTTCCTACCTGTTTGCGTTGGTAGCGGGCCAGTTGGTCTGCCGCGAGCAGCGCATCACATCGCGTGCAGGTCTCCAACACTTGTTGCAGGTCTACGTGCGGCCCGGCGATCTGGACAAGACCGAGCACGCTATGAATTCGCTGATGGCTTCCGTGGCGTGGGACGAGGCACGCTTTGGGCTGCCGCTGGACTTGGAGCGTTTCATGATCGTCGCCACCAGCGACTTCAACATGGGTGCGATGGAAAACAAGGGCCTGAACATTTTCAACTCCAAGTACGTGCTGGCCAATCAGGCGACCGCCACAGATACAGACTACTCAGGCATTGAGAGCGTCGTGGGCCACGAGTATTTCCACAACTGGACAGGAAACCGCATCACCTGCCGCGACTGGTTTCAATTGAGCCTCAAAGAAGGCTTGACGGTGTTTCGCGATCAGGAATTTTCGCAAGACCTGTGCGCCGAGGCCTCGGCCCGCGCCGTCAAACGCATTGAAGACGTGCGCGTGCTGCGTACCGCGCAGTTCCCGGAAGACGCGGGGCCGATGGCGCACCCAGTGCGGCCCGACAGCTATGTGGAGATCAACAACTTCTACACCGTCACCATTTACGAAAAAGGTGCCGAAGTCGTTCGCATGATGCAGACTCTGGCGACAGAAGGGGCCAAGGACCGGCAAGGCCGCAAAGGTTTCGCAAAAGGCATGGCGCTGTATTTTGCCCGCCATGATGGCCAGGCCGTTACCTGCGATGACTTCGCCCAAGCCATTGCCGATGCCAACCCTGCATCCGATCTGGCACGCCTTCTGCCGCAGTTCAAACACTGGTACAGCCAGGCCGGCACACCCCGCGTAGCGGCTAGCGGGCACTACGACGCTGCCGCGCAAACCTATTCACTCACGTTAAACCAAAGCTGCATCCCGGCGACCCATGAGCCCTTTGTCATTCCCGTCAGCCTAGGTCTGGTGGGGCCAGACGGTGCGGATCTGGTGCTGCAACTGGCAGATGAGTCAACGCCGGGCGCTCGTGTACGCGTTTTCGTGCTCACCCAGGCCAGTAAAACGTTGACGTTTGTGAATGTTCCGGTTGAGCCGATTCCATCGCTATTGCGCGGCTTCTCGGCACCGGTGGTGCTGGATTTTGACTACAGCGATGCGTATTTGCTGGCGCTGCTGAAGTTCGATTCCGATGCCTTTAACCGCTGGGAGGCGGGCCAGCGGCTGATGCTGCGCAGCGCCATGCAATGGATTCAAAGCGGTGCAGATGTTGCAGGTGCCGCGCCACTGTCAAAGGCCACGCTGGATGCCCTGCGCGACGTGCTGCGCCACCCTAAGCTGGATGCCGCATTCAAGGAACTGGTACTCACGCTGCCATCAGAAAGCTACATAGCGGATCAGCTGCAATCGGTTGACCCGCAGCGGGTGCATGCCGTGCGCGAGGCCATGCGTGCGCAGATGGCGACAGCCTTGCAGGCGGATTGGCAATGGGCTTTTGAGACGCACCAAGACACTGGGGCGTATCAGCCAGACCCAACCTCCAGCGGCAAGCGCGCCTTGACCGGAATGGCGCTGAGCCAGCTCTGTCTTGCGGCACGTGCCAGTGGCGATGCGGTGTGGCCGGGGCGAACCTTGCAGCGTTTCAAAGATGCCTCGAACATGACGGATCGTTTCAACGCCCTGAGTGCCCTGGTCAGCAGTGGCAGCGACCTGGCCGCCCGCGCACTGGCGCGCTTTCACATCCTGTTCAAAAACGAGGCCCTGGTGCTGGACAAATGGTTTGCCCTGCAAGCCAGCGCCTGCGACCGCGCGGGCGAGGTACTGCCCGCTGTGCGTCAATTGATGGCCCACGCCGACTTCAACCTGCAAAACCCGAATCGCGCGCGTAGTGTGATCTTCAGCTTCTGCTCGGCCAACCCCGGCGCTTTCCATCGGCGTGATGCCGCAGGCTACGTGTTTTGGAGCGACCGCGTGATGGAGCTTGACGGCATCAACCCGCAACTCGCCGCCCGCCTGGCCCGCGCCATGGATCGCTGGAGCCGCCTGGTTGAGCCCTACCGCAGCGCTGCGTGCGAAGCCGTTGCGCGGGTCGCTGCCAAACCCGATCTGAGCAACGATGTGCGTGAAGTGGTCAGCCGCGCGCTATCAGTTCAATAGCCTCAAAAACTTTACGCGAGAAGCAGGATTCAGCATGAGCACCAAAATCTCCCTCACCCGCTATTTGGTTGAAAAACAGCGCGTGGATGGCCATATCCCGTCACAACTTCGTCTGCTGCTGGAAGTGGTGGCGCGGGCCTGTAAAAGCATCAGCCAGGCCGTGAACAAAGGCGCACTTGGTGGTGTGCTTGGCACGGCAGAGTCGGAAAACGTGCAGGGCGAAATCCAGAAGAAGCTGGACATCATTGCCAACGAAGTCTTGATTGAAGCCAACGAATGGGGCGGCCACCTGGCGGCCATGGCCTCCGAGGAGATGGAAGGCATTTACGTGGTGCCCAACCGCTATCCGCAAGGCGAGTACCTGCTGCTGTTTGACCCGTTGGATGGCTCCAGCAACATTGATGTCAACGTCAGTATTGGCACCATTTTCAGCGTGCTCAAGAAACCGGAAAGCGCTGGGCAATCTACCAGCCACGGCGTGTCTGAGCAGGATTTTTTGCAACCGGGCAACAAACAAGTCGCTGCTGGCTATTGCGTTTACGGCCCACAAACCACGCTGGTACT
This sequence comes from Rhodoferax sp., assembly GCA_031416195.1. Classification (GTDB taxonomy): domain Bacteria; phylum Pseudomonadota; class Gammaproteobacteria; order Burkholderiales; family Burkholderiaceae_C; genus JANYCG01. Next base: position 1,315 of record JANOTE010000455.1, on the reverse strand, counting down.
TACGGTGGGCGATGGCGTTGCGATGTTCACGCTGGATCGCGAGCAAGGCTCATTCGTGCTGACGCAGGAAGACATCAAAATTCCAGCGGATACGAAGGAATTTGCCATCAACATGAGCAACATGCGCCACTGGGATACACCTGTGAAACGCTACATTGATGAATGCTTGCAGGGCGAGAACGGCCCGCGAGGCAAAAATTTCAACATGCGCTGGATCGCCAGTATGGTGGCCGATGTACACCGCATACTCACCCGCGGCGGCATCTTTATGTACCCGTGGGACAAGCGCGAGCCCGACAAGCCCGGCAAGCTGCGCCTGATGTACGAAGCCAACCCGATGGGCTGGCTCATCGAGCAGGCGGGCGGTGCCGCCACCAACGGCAAAGACCGCATCATCGACATCGTGCCCGGCAAACTGCATGAGCGCGTGAGTGTAATTTTGGGCTCGAAAAACGAGGTCGAGCGCGTGACCCGTTATCACTCCACAAAGGCAGCGGGCTGAAACGTTCAACAAGCTATAATCTGAGGCTACGCCGGTGTAGCTCAGTCGGTAGAGCAGCTCATTCGTAATGAGAAGGTCGGGTGTTCGATTCATCTCTCCGGCACCAATGAAATCAAGGAAAATCCGCTATTTAATCAGTAGCGGATTTTTTTTGGGCTAGCACCGGGCTAGCACCAGACCCAAAACGCGGCACCTTAGACGGCGCGAACTCACAAGCTCGCGGGTTTCCGCGCGGGGTCAATGCCCGCAAAGCGAGCGAGAACCTGAGGGTGGACGGGGCACACACAAAATGACTGGCCGTAGGCCACTGACCAAACACGCTGCGCGCAGCGCCTGACTAATGCCAAGCCGTCACGACAGCCACAAGGGCGCGAAGCGGTCACCGGCACCAAGCGGAGCTTTAGCGCAGCGACTGGCGGGCACTGAGGGCAATGCGGCGTTTTGTAAAAGCGAAGCGGGGGATGTAGCGGGCGAGCGCCAACATGACTCGCCGCGCTCCAGCGCGCTGAACACAATTCCGTGTGCCTGGCCAGGGCGGTACTCTGCCTTGGCCACTGACTAGCCTACAACGCAACGAACGGGGAAAGCGGTGATGTTGGGCACGCCGACCATCCGAGCAGCTTTTTACACCACTGCAAGGCAGCGTCGATGTCTCCTCAACAGCCCATCATCTGTCGTCCAGCTTCGGATACCAATCCGTCCCGCGTCCTTCGGGCGTTGTGTCCAGGATCACCCACAGCGCTGACATGTCCGGCGCGTCGTGTGAATCCTGGCCGGGGTCGGCGGTCTCCTTGCCCCCTTCGCTGCGCCAGA
>JANOTE010000454.1:0-2324 GCA_031416195.1 Rhodoferax sp. | reverse complement strand
GTGCGGTCCAGGAACAGGTCGCGCACAGGGTCAAGTGGCCCGCCTGCGATGTGGTCACTTAAACGGCGCCAGAAGATGGTGTAGTCCACTTGGGTCTGAGCCAGCAGTTTCAGGGTGGATTCGATCAGGCCGCGGTCGCCTTCCCGCACGTCGCTCAGGCCCAGCTTGGCGCGCATGCGGGCTTCAAACGCTTGAGGGAATACGGTTTTGTAGGACTCCAGCGCGGCAACGGTCACATCCTGGTCGCCAATCAAGGGCAACAGAGCTTGGCCCAGCGCATAGAGGTTCCAGTAGGCGATGTTGGGCTGTTTGTTGAAGGCGTAGCGGCCACCGGTGTCGCTGTGGTTGCAGATGTGGCCGGGCACGTAGGCATCCAGAAACTGGAACGGGCCGTAGTCGATGGTCAGGCCCAGGATGCTCATGTTGTCGGTGTTCATCACGCCGTGGCAAAAGCCGACGGATTGCCACTGCGCGATTGTGCCGGCGGTGCGTTCGCTGACTTGTTCGAGCAGGTTGGCGTAGGAGTTGCCATTGAACCGCTGCGACGTGCGGCACGCAGGGTAATAGCGGTCAATCACGTAATCGGCCAGCGTTTTGAGTTGCTCGTGCTGATCGCTGTGCGAGAAATGCTCGAAGTGGCCAAAGCGGATGAAGCTCGGTGCCACACGGGTGACGACAGCGGCGGTTTCGATCTCCTCGCGGCGCACGCGGGCGTCGGAGCCTGTGACGCACAGCGCACGAGACGTCGGAATATTCAGGCCATGCATCGCCTCACTGCACAAAAACTCGCGGATGCTGGAGCGCAGCACGGCGCGGCCATCGCCCATGCGGGAGTAGGGCGTGCGTCCTGCGCCTTTGAGCTGGATCTCCAAGCCAGTTTGGGTCTCGCCCAGCAGAATTGCGCGACCATCACCGAGCTGCCCGGCCCATTGGCCGAACTGATGGCCGCTGTACACGCTGGCCAAGGGACGCGAACCCGCCAGCAGTAAATTACCCGTTAACGCTTCCAGCAACTCGGACGATTGCACCTGGGCATCACTCAGGCCGAGCAGGTGAGCCACGCAAGCGCTGCGGCCCACCCAGTACGGCGCAGGAAGACTCTCTGCAGCGAGTTCGGTGAAAAAATCGGAACCCAAGGTCGAAAACCCGTTGCGCCAGGTCAGGCCAAGCTCCAGAGGGGGTTCTTCAACAGCTTCCACCTCGGGAGGGATTTGCAATGCAGTGTTCATGCAAAGATTGTCCCGTAAAGCGAAAACGCGTGTCGGGTCTGCGGTATTCTTCGGGGCTGTAAAACCAAAAACAGGAAACATCTCATGCTCGGGTTAATGCAAAGCCACCAGTTGCTGATTTCATCGTTGATCGAACACGCCGACCGCCATCACGGCGAGGGCGAGATTGTCTCTCGCCGGGTCGAGGGCGACATCCACCGCTACACCTGGCGCGATGTGGCCAGCCGCTCGCGCCAGGTCGCCAATGCGTTGGATGCGCTCAAACTCGGCTTTAGCGACCGCGTGGCGACGCTAGCCTGGAATGGCTACCGACATCTGGAGCTGTACTTTGGTGTGAGCGGCACGGGCCGCGTTTTGCACACGCTGAACCCGCGCCTGCATCCCGAGCAGATTGCCTGGATCGCCAACCATGCCGAAGACGCAGTGCTGTGTTTTGACATGAGCTTTCTGCCCATCGTCAAGGCGATTCATGCCAAATGCACCACGGTCAAGCACTTTGTGGCGCTGTGCGATGCGGCGGCTTTGCCTGAGGATACGGGCATTCTCGGCCTTGTCAGCTACGAGGCCTGGATTGGCGCGCAGCCTGCCACGTACGACTGGCCGGAGTTTGATGAGAACTCCGCCTCAAGCATGTGCTACACCAGCGGCACCACGGGCAACCCCAAGGCGGCGCTGTACAGCCACCGCTCAACCATGCTGCATGCGTTCGCAGGCGCACTGCCCGATGCGCTGTGCATGAGCGCGCGCGATGCCATCTTGCCGGTGGTGCCGATGTTCCACGTCAACGCCTGGGGCTTGCCGTACTCCGCAGCCATGACCGGTGCCAAACTGGTGTTCCCCGGCCCGGCAATGGACGGCAAATCGATTTTTGAATTGATCGAAAGCGAAAAAGTCACCTTCGCCGCAGGTGTGCCAACCGTCTGGCAGATGATGCTGGGCCACATGCAGGCGGGAGGCCTGAAGTTCAGCACCTTGTAGCGCACGGTGATTGGGGGTTCGGCTTGCGCGCCCGCGATGATCACCGCCTTTAACGAAGTTTACGGCGTGGAAGTTCTGCACGGCTGGGGCATGAAGGAGATGTCGCCCTTGGGCTCG
>JANOTE010000453.1:0-7734 GCA_031416195.1 Rhodoferax sp. | reverse complement strand
ATCGGCAAAAAAGGCACAGCCGCTGAAGGCCCGAACATGATTTTGGACGACGGCGGCGATGCCACGCTGTTGATGCACTTGGGTACGCAGGCCGAGAAAGACATCAAGGTGTTGGCCAAGCCAGGCAGTGAGGAAGAAGTTTGCCTGTTCAACGCCATCAAGGCCAAGCTCAAAGTTGACCCCACCTGGTACAGCCGCCGCCTGAAAAACATCATTGGCGTGACCGAAGAAACCACCACGGGCGTGCTGCGCTTGAACGAGATGTCGGTCAAAGGCGAATTGGCACTGCGCGCCATCAATGTGAATGATTCGGTCACCAAGAGCAAGTTTGACAACCTCTACGGCTGCCGCGAGTCCTTGGTGGATGCCATCAAACGCGCCACCGACGTGATGATTGCCGGCAAGGTCGCCGTGGTCGCAGGCTACGGTGACGTGGGCAAAGGCTCCGCCCAAGCCTTGCGCGCATTGAGCGCCCAAGTGTGGGTGACCGAGGTAGACCCGATCAACGCGCTGCAAGCCGCGATGGAAGGCTACAAGGTGGTGACGATGGAATACGCCGCTGACAAGTGCGACATTTTCGTGTCGGCCACGGGCAACAAAAACGTCATCACCTACAAGCACATGGCAGCGATGAAAGACCAGGCCATCGTCTGCAACATTGGCCACTTTGACAACGAGATTGATGTCGCCTCACTTGAGAAGTGCAAGTGGGAAGAAATCAAGCCGCAGGTTGACCACGTGATCTTCCCGGCCAAGGGTAAAACGCCATCCAAGCGCATCATCCTGCTGGCCAAAGGCCGCCTGGTGAACCTTGGCTGCGGCACCGGTCACCCCAGCTTTGTGATGTCGTCCAGCTTCGCCAACCAGACGATTGCGCAAATCGAGCTGTTCACCAAACCGAAGGAATACAAAGTTGGCAAGGTCTACGTGCTGCCCAAACATCTGGACGAAAAAGTGGCGCGCCTGCATTTGACGAAAGTCGGCGCGATGCTGACCGAGTTGACCGACGAGCAGGCCTCGTACATAGGCGTGAGCAAGGCTGGCCCTTACAAGGCCAACAGCTACCGCTATTGATTCGCACAGCGCAATGCGGGCTGACCAACTTCTCCTCCAACGCGAGCTGGCCACGTCGCGCTCGCAGGCACAGCGCCTGATCGCGGCGGGCGTGCAGTGGCGCGCGGATGCGGCCGCAGACTTTCCGTGGAAGCGCGTCGTTAAAAATAGCGACGACGTGCCCGAGGACGCACACATCGAGCTGCTTGATGCGTCCGAGGCGCGCTACGTGTCGCGCGGTGGCTTGAAGCTCGAAGGCGCGTTGTTGAAAAGCGGCGTGCTGGTGACGGGCAAACACTGCTTGGACGTGGGGCAATCGACGGGTGGATTCACCGATTGTCTGCTGCGTCACGGCGCAAAATTTGTAGTGGGCGTGGATGTGGGCTCCGCCCAACTGCACCCATCCTTGCGCGATCATGCGCAGGTTTTGGTGATTGAAAACGTCAACGCCCGCGAGCTGGATGCTTCACAAATTGAAGCGGCTTTTGAAGAGCGCGCGCTAATTGCAGGGTCAGAAGACGAAGCGGATGGTATCCCGACGGTCACGTTTGACTTGATCGTGGGCGACCTTTCGTTTATCTCCCAAACCCTTGTGCTGCCCGCGTTGGTGCCGCTGCTGACACCGGGTGGCGACGTGCTGATGTTGGTCAAGCCGCAGTTCGAGCTGCAACCAGGCCAGGTCGGCAAGGGCGGCATTGTCAAAGACCCGGCGATGTACGCCGTAGTTGAGCAACGTATTCGCGACTGCTACGCCGCGCTGGGTTTGAACGTGATGGCCTGGTTCGAAAGCCCGATTCAAGGCGGCGATGGCAACCGCGAATTCTTCGTTCACGCAAGATTGAAGGCGATCTCATGAACTCCAACAATTTCCCCGTCAGCATCGAATTCTTTCCGCCCAAAACGCCTGAAGGTGTCGAAAAACTGACGGTAGTTCGCCAGAAACTTTACACGCTAAAGCCGGAGTTTTTCAGCGTCACCTATGGCGCGGGTGGCTCCACGCAAGATGGCACGCTGCAAACGGTTCAAGCCATTTTGGCGGATGGTTTTGCTGCCGCACCGCACTTCTCCTGCATTGGTGCCACACGCGCCAGCGTGCGCGCACAACTGGCGGATTTCAAAGCGGCGGGTATCCAGCGCATGGTGGCGCTGCGCGGTGATTTGCCCAGCGGCTATGGTGCGTTTGGCGAATTCAAATACGCCAGCGAGATGATTGAATTCATCAGGAGCGAGACGGGTGATCACTTCCACATCGAGGTCGGCTGCTACCCCGAAGTGCATCCGCAGGCCAAGTCGCCCGAGGCGGATTTGCAGGCCTACTTGACCAAGGTGCAAGCCGGGGCCAGCTCAGCCATTACGCAGTATTTTTTCAATTCAGACGCGTACTTCCGCTTCCTGGAAGACACCGATCGCCTGGGGGCGACGATTCCTGTTGTGGCGGGCATCATGCCGATCATTAGCTCGTCGCAGCTCATGCGTTTCTCGGACGCATGCGGCGCGGAAATCCCCCGCTGGATACGCCTGCGCTTGCAAGCCTTTGGCGACGACACGGCCAGCATCAAAGCCTTTGGCCTGGATGTCGTGACCGACCTGTGCGAGCAATTGCGCGCAGGCGGCGCACCGGGCTTGCATTTTTACAGCATGAACCAGAGTGTGGCGACGATGGAGATTTGCAAAAGACTTGACCTGGTTTAGCCCTTGCGATTCACCAGATAGATCCCTGGCAGCACCAGCGCCATGCCGACGTAGTGATGCAGCCGAAGCGGCTCGCCCAGCACGGCCCAGGTGATCACGGCGGCGTAGATCGGACCCAGATACAAGGTCACGCTCACCCGCGCGGCGCCCAGCTCGCGCTGCATCACTGAGAACGCCAAGTAGGCCCCGTAGCCCGGAACAACGGCAGCGGCGAGCGCCAGGCCCAAGCCCGGCAGTGTCAACACGGGCAACGGGTTTTGCATCGCTTCGATGATCGTGAACGGCAACATCACGACGATGCCCGAGAGGCTGATGACAGACAGCCGCGCGCTGGCTGACAGCGGACTGTGCCACTTTTTCAACAGCAGCGAATACGCCGCCCACGACACCGCCGCTGCCAGCACCCAGCCGTCGCCAGGCACAAACTGCACGGCGGTTAGGTCACGCCATTGCCCTTTGAGAATCACATGGAGCACGCCCGCCAGCGCCAGCAACACGCCACTGAGTTGAATAGCGCTGATGCGCTCTTTGAGCCACAGCGCCGACGCCGCCACGATCAGCACGGGCGCGATCGCGTAGATCAAAGCGATGTTCACCGCCACGGTAGTGCGCCCACCGATATAGACCCAGGCGCCGCAAATCCACATGCCCAGAGCACCCAGCACGACGTAGTGCTTCCAGTCTTGCAAGATCTGCACACGGTTGCGCCGCAGCTCCCCCCAATTGCCCAGGCTGAACAACACCGCCGCCATCAGCCAGCGCAGCGAAGCCAGCAGGTGTGGCTCGATCACGCCCGGTGCGCGGCGTGCCACCAGGTAGTTCACTGACCACAGCGCCGGGGCGATGAACAGCAGGGCCAGGGCGAAGCGATGGCGATTGACGTGAGTATGGGTTGGGCTGGGCATACGTGCGGGCTTCGGCGAGTAAAAGGCAAAGCGCTTGACCATAACCGATTGAAGTCGCGCCGCATTCATAGCGGATTCGTGCATTTGGTGCATACGTCACAAACTTGGCGCTGCAAAGTTACAGCCCGAAACAGCGGTAAGTTCATAAGCTTCACTCACGTACCCAAGGAGAGACCCCATGGTGAACTTTGATAATGCCACAGCCGCAGAGTGTGCAGACAATCTGCCCAAGTCCATCGCCGAGCCAGCCGGGACAGGCCACGGCGGCGCATTCGCGGGCGCAGCCCATCTGCCTCTGGGATTGCTGCAAGCCGTGCTGAACCAGGTCGATTACGGGCTGGCGGTGGTCGATGCCAAAACCCATCACCTGATTTTTGCCAATGCCCAGGCGCAAAACGCCTTGCACTGCGACAGCACGCAGGCCAGTGGCTTGTGCATCAAACACGGATATCTGCATGCGCGCGACGCGCAACACGCTGAATTGTTGAACACGGCTCTGGCCAAAACGGCCACGCGCGTTCGCGGCCTGCTGCGCTTGGGCGGCAGTGGCTCGGAGCAGAGCGTCGCCGTCATGCCGCTGGCAGGTTTTGCCGTGCCCACGACGGCAGGGTGCAGCCGCGTGCATGGCGATTCTGACGAGGACGAATACGATGACGTGAATGTCAAAAACACGACGGTGCCGCAGTGCCACATCGCCCTGCTGGTGTTTGCCAAACAGCAGATGTGCGATACCACCATGGTGACGCTGTTTGCCCGCGAAAGCGGCTTGACCAGCGCCGAGGGTCAAGTGCTGGCCCAAGTCTGCAAAGGCCTGCGGCCCGCCCAAATCGCCACCCACCAGGGCGTGCAAGTCTCCACTGTGCGCACCCAACTGCGCGCCATCCGCCATAAAACCGCCAGTGACAGCATGCGCGATCTGGTGCGCAAGGTCTCCACTCTGCCGCCGCTGGCGCGCTACCGGCCTGGCTTCTTGGGTGGTGTGGATTCAGGTATTGCCGCTTGAACCGTTTGTGCTTTCGGAGAAGTTGACAATTAACTCCCAGGTTAATTTTTTTAAATCTAGCCGATTTTGGCAATATTTATGAACTAAATATGCCGTTAGCTCCCGCATATATTGCACAAATAGCTACATATTTAGTAGCATTTAATTTTTTGCAGTTAACTGCTGCTCAGTTTTGCGGGTCAACCGGGCTGAATTTGGATACAGTTCAGGCTTTCAACCTGAGTGCAAGCCACTGCGCCCGTGATGCCCGCCCAAACTGCTGTTGCAAGCGCCAGCGCCCACACGACCTACGCCGGACAGTCGGCCAATGAGCTGCTGAACGAACTGGCCTTGCTGGGCGAGGTGCGCCGCTACCGCAAGGGAACCATCCTGATCCACGAGTCGGATGTGGGCGAGTCGCTGTTCATCATCCTGGCTGGCCAGGTCAAAGCCTACAGCGTGGATGCGAACTGCAAGGAGATCACCTTTGGCGTCTTTGGGCCGAACGAGTACCTGGGCGAGATGGCGCTGGACGGTGGCTCGCGCTCGGCCAGTGTCATCACGCTGCAAGCGACCACCTGCTCGGTCGTTACGCGCACGACGCTGCTGGGTTTTATCGCCAAGCGACCTGAGTTTGCGCTGGAGCTGCTCTCCAAGGTAATCAACCGCCTGCGCCTGACCACCACCAACGCGCGCAACCTGGCCTTCATTGATGTCTATGGCCGCCTTACCAGCGTGCTGCTGGCGCTGGCCAAGCCTCAGCCTGACGGCACGCTGCGGATTGAAGAACGCATCACGCACCAGGAGATCGCCAGCCGCGCTGGCTGCAGCCGGGAAATGGTCAGCCGCATTCTCAAAGATCTGGAGACCGGTGGCTATGTGCGCATTGAAGAGCGGCGCATCATCATCGTAAAGAAGCTGCCGCTGCGTTGGTAGATTCGGCGGGTAGCGTTGAGTGGTGGTGCCGCTTGGATTTTTATCCCCAAAATGGATGAAGAAAATTTCCAGACCGCTTGCGAAATTCCGCCACCCCTGCACAAAATGTTTCATCCGGTAACGGGCCTGCGCCTTGTGCGTGACCCATGCGCCCATTGGATTGAATTTTTTGACTGACAGGGGGCACACCATGCATCGCGATTTGACTGTAAAAAGCCGCACTTTGGGCGGTAGCACCGACCTGACGCTGCTGGCACCCATCAAACCGGGCCTGGCCCCGTCGCTGGAGTCCATCACCTACAAAACCCGCATCAAGCGGCTGCTGAAAACACTCAACTCGGGGCGGGTCTCCTCACAGGAGTATTCGCTCATGCGAGCGTTCTCGGACGCGGTGGAGCGGGTGGGCAAAATACATTCAGTGCGGATGGCGATTGTGGAGCCCGACCGGCTGCTGTTGTCGGTCACCTTTGATGGCAACATCGAAACCTACCTGCGCGTGCTGTGGCAGAAAGTCGGCACGCTGCTGGACATCATTTTCTGCAACACTGAAGATTATGTGAGCGCTTGGGATAACCGCTATGACGACTGGGCGGCGTGGGTGCGCCGGGTTCAGATCGAAACCGACTTCTTTTTTGGCACGCCGGGATTGACGGTGGACGACGTGCATTACCTGCGCGGCGAAGAACACCTGCGCCTGCGCAGCGTCGATGGCTCGCACAACGAACTGCTGGCAACGCAGTTGCTGGCGGTGCAGCAAACCCCCAAAAGCGCGGAGCAGAAAACCTGGGAACTGGTGAGCGGCAACAACCCTGCAGTCACCAGTGAGATGGGCCGCCAGGGGCTGCGCGCGCTGGCGCTTTTTTACCGCCTGGCTGGTGTCTACTTGCCAAACACCCCGGATGGCGACTACCTGCACCGCGCCGCGCGCGACATCTTGATGGAGTTTGTGCTGCTGGCCGAGAAGTCCAAGCTGGACGAAGTGATCCTGCTGGGGCGCCTGCGTTTTGACGAGCAACTGCGCTGGCTGCTGCGCCCGGTTGCACCCTCGCCACGGCGGGGGGTGCCGCTGCTGCCATCGAGCACACCGTCGCCGGATGACGCAGCGCAAGTGCAAGCGGGCATTTTGCGCGCCTACCCTGCCAGCCTTAACCATGGCTGCCTGCTATTGATCGCTTTTGACGACCGCACGGCAGCGGCTGAATTTCTGGATGCCCTGAACGGGGTTATCACCAAAGAGAGCACCGACTATGCAGCGCTGAGCGCATCGCTCAACCTGGCCTTCACGGTCGACGGGCTGCGGGCGCTGGGTTTGTCAGACCAGCAGTTGGACGTCTTTCCGACGGAGTTTCGCGAAGGCATGGAAGCCCGCGCCAGTGTGCTGGGCGATGTGCGCATCAACCACCCGAGGCGCTGGCAATTGCCTAGGCGCAATATGGCGATCAATGCGGCGGGCGCGTTGACGGCAATGGCCCAGCCGGCCCAAATTGAACTGAGCGCCGTACACGCGGTGGTTCAGGTGCGCATGGCGGGCATGCCGGTGAGCCTGGGCGCCGATCTTGGCGCAGACGACCCGCTGACGGCGCATGTGGCGGCTTTGCTGGCGCCGCATCCGGGCGTCAAGTTGATGTCGGTGCAGCCGCTGGTCAGAAACATTGTTGCCGGTAATACCCGCGAGCATTTTGGCTACGTCGATGGTTTGTCGCAGCCCGTTTTGGATCCGGCCCAGAACGGCACTGTGTATGACCGCAACCAGATTCACCTGGGCGAAATCTTGTGGGGCTACGACAACGAGGCAGAGCCGGCACCCGATCCGAACAAAGCGCGTGACGAAGCGACCAAGCGCCAGGTGCAGGAGCAACTGACGTGGTTGAAAGACGGCAGCTTTTTAGTTATCCGCAAATTAAAGCAGGATGTTGCGGCGTTCGAGAAAGCGGTGAGTGCAGCGGCAAGGGCCACCGGGCTTAGCGCAGCAACCATCAAAAACAAGATGATGGGGGTTGGCGTGGATGGCACCGCACCGGTACACACGCCTGTCGGAAAACCCAATGATTTTGACTTTTCACGCGAGAGCGCACCCGGTGCCCAGTGCCCGTTTCATTCGCACATCCGCCGCTCCAACCCGCGCTTGAAAGACGATGAAAACCTTGCACCTGTGCCACCGCCCGG
>JANOTE010000452.1:0-4472 GCA_031416195.1 Rhodoferax sp. | reverse complement strand
TGCTGCGGTTACGGGAGTGGCTTGGGCGGTCTTCGTTGCGGCATTCTTTGCGGCATCTACGGCAGGTCGGGCTGCGGTGCGCTCGGGTAGTGCTGGCGTGGCAGCTGGCAAGGTGTTGTTGGCCGGGTCAGTGCCTGTGAGCGGCGTAATGGCAACGTGCCAAGCGGCGCGCCCCCGTGCAGCAGCGCCGTCATACCAGGTCAGAAGGGCGGGTTTGGCCTGGTCGCGCCAAGCGGGTTCGCCCCAGTGGTCCCAGGCGATCAGTACGCCGATCAGCACCGCAATACCCATCGCTTTGGGGGCCACATCAGCTGCAGTTGCAGTTGCACGCGCACGCGCCTTGGCCAGCCAGCGCGCGTTGCGCTCGCGCCGCTGGCGTTGGGCTTCCTCTTTGCGCAGGCGGGCTTCATCGGCCAGGCGCGCGGCTTTGCCCTCGGCGGCGAGTTTGAATTGGCGGGATTGCTCAGCAAGCCGCACGACTTCTGCTTGGGCAGCACGTTCACGGCGGCGCTCGTCATCGGCCAGACGCTGCGCTACGCGATCGGCGGTGAGCTGGCTTTGACGGGTTTGTTCGAGTTCGGCTTTTTGCCTGGCTTTGTCGATGGCCTCCTGGGTTTGGCGCGCGGCTTCCACAGCGGCGAATTCGGAGTCAATGTCTCTACGGTAGAGAAAGACGGTGGTGACATCATCTTCCTGCTTCAACTGACTGATAGCGACGTCCAGACGGTCCATCAGTGCTTTGTGGGTAATTCGACGCAGGGCGATGGCGGCTTCTAGGCGGGCATGGTCGGACAGCTCGGCGGTGTCATAAGGTGTGCAGGCACTCCCCCAGGCAATCAAATCTTCGGCCAGGCCGTAAGCGGGGCTGATTGCTCCGTTGTCATCGGTTTCTACAGCCTGGCCAATCAGTAGATTGACCTCTCGGGCCGTGCTGATATTTACGCGGAGCGGCGTGCTGAACTTACTCTCATGGTCGCCACGCAGTCCTTGCAACAAACGGCCCAATTTCCAGTAATCCTCGCGCCAGTCCACTTTGCGCAGCGCATTCAACACGTATGGCGCGTGGTTTGCCCAAAAATCCGGATCCAAGCTCGCATCATGAAAACTACGCCAAGTTTGTTGAGCATTAGTCGCCCTCCAATAGGCAGCCGAGCCTTCGGTATCGACCTTTTTCAACGCCTGACTCAAGTGCGGCGACACCATGCTCGTATCTAATGGCATCGTGACTCGGGGCGTGATGGCTGGGTGAATGGAATAGCCCACGTCGATGATGCTGAGATGATTCCAGTCAATGATCAGGCGGATGCGCTCGTCAGGCCCTGTAATTAGCACAGCCTCCTTGGGGCGCAGACACCAGTTGCCGACATTCAGGTCGCAATGCACCAAGCCACCACAGTCATGCAAAGCGTTGAGCGCGGTTAGTGCCGCCTTTGCAAAGCGCAGGTAATTGCCCGGCGGCAAAAATGCGTGGGTGTAGTGCCGCCCTCCTTCTTGCACGGGCCAGTTCAACCAGCTCTTGATTGAGGCCCCTTTGCTTGACGTTGTGAGCGAGCTGGAGCCGACCGTCCGCGCATCGTTCTTGCGGCGTAGGTAACTCGTCGCTTGGTCATAGTGGATTAACTGGTAAACATACGGCTTGGCCGCTTTCACACGCTCTAGCAAATCGGCTTCCCACTTGTTGAAAGGCCTCAAGTCGTACTGTGCGTTGCACTGGTATTGCTTGATCCAAACGGGAATGCTGGGCTGTCCTTCGCCACGGCGGTTCTCACGGCGGTAGATAACGGCGGGATTGCCAGTGGGTTTGCCCGATTTGTCTTTGCCCTCGTACTTGTCACCAAACCAGTCGATCTCGCGTGATTCGTCAAGGGCGTCCAGGGCCGCTTCCCAGGCGGGCTTGTTGTAGGCGCCTATGGTGATGGTGTCGTGCGGGGTGCGCACGGCGGCAGTCATGGTGCGCTACCGAATAGGCTGACAGGGCTGTACAGCCAGTGACGCAGGCGAGCAAAGAAGCCAAGGTGGACGGGCTGGACTGTTTGGCAGGGGCTTTGGGTCAATGTGGTGCTGGGCCGGGCCGGGCGCGCCAGCAAGACGGTGATGTCGTCATCACTGCCCGCTGCTTGCGCGGTCTGGGCCAGCTCACGTGCGGCAGCTTGCAGGTTAGGCTGCTGGCGCAACAGGGCGGCAATGGCCGGAGGCGATAGGCCGCGATGCAGACCGTCACTGACCAGCAGCAGGGTGTGGCCCGCTGCCAGTTGCAGGGGTTGCACCTCGGGCGCGCCCATGTAGCCAGTACCTACCATGCGGGCAGGGTCGTCCGGGGTGGCGTGACCGGGGTCTTCGCCCATGGCGGCGTAAGTTTGGTCGGTGGTGAGGGTTTGCACGGTTTGGCCGTCAAACTGGTAAAGCCGAGCATCGCCCACGCGCATCAGATAGCCTTTTGCGGGGCTGGCTGGCTGGTTGTGCGTGTGGGGTTCGGGTGTGATTGAGGGGGGTAGGAGCCAGGCGGCGGCCAGAGTGGCCGCGCCGGGGGCGGTGCCGCGCTCGCGCAGTTTGATCTGCACTTGGCCTTCCGCTAATTCCATCCAGGTGACCAGGGTTTGGGGGTGGCCCAGCAGCTCAACCGGCACTTGGGTGCAGTGCGCGGTGAGTGCGGCGCTGGCTACTTCGCCGTAGGAGCCGCCGCCCACGCCATCGGCCACCGCCAGGCACAGAGCCTGGGGGGCGGTGGCGTGCTCATCTCCCTGGCGGGTGTTGACCTGCGGACTGCTGTAGGCCACGCTGTCTTCGCTGCACAGGGCGTGGCGCGCACCAATAATCTGCGCCCAGCCGACTTGCCAGCCCGGCAACTCAGCGCTGCCACAGTCGGCCCAACGCGGGTGGGGCACGGGCACGCTGGTGTTGCTATCGGGGCTGGTTGCACCGGTGGTGCCGGTGGGCACCGTGGAAAACATGGGGGTCATACGGCCTCGATTTTTATTTCGAGAATACCATCGCCGCTGTTGCCGCCCAGCTTGAGCCAGTGGCCTTTTTCCATGTCGGCCATGGGCAGCAAGAAAGGGCCGTTGGCGGGGGCGTTTTTGAAATGACTGCCGTTTTTGTCTTGGACGGTGATGACGCGAAACTGCTGGGTGTGGCTGTCGTAGCCTTGCAGCACCAGGTGCTCGCGGGAGACGAAGCTGGCAAAGTTTGCGGGCTCGGCCGCCAGCAGAATCTGGGTGCATTGAGCGGCCTTGTGGCTGCGCACGCTGTAGCCTTTGACGCTGGCGTGACGGCCAATGGTGAAGGGGAAGTCGCCCTCCAGCAGGGGCATGCTGAATTCGGCGTCCAGGCTGCGCAGGCGCAAAGTGGCGATCGGTTGAGTGGTGGGGGCCGGGTTTGTGCGCAGGACGGTTGCTTCTGCCATAGCGCTTGACGTGTCGGCAAGGAGATCGCTGCGCAGCCTGGTGCGGTCGGCGAGGTCATAAAAAACCGGCGCCTCGCGTGAATCTGATGCGACGGGCGACGTTGCCGGTGCGGTGATCGTTGCCGGTGCGGCGAATGATGCAGGTGCAGGCACGGGCCGCGTGAGGTAGTCACCCTCAAACGCAAACTTGAGTGCAAAGCGGCAGCCGGAATAGGACACCAGGGTTTGCACCACCTGGCCTTCGACCATGCTGATGTCAGTCACCAGAGTGGAGCCGTAAAAGTTGTCCAGCGCCAGCAGCTCCTGGGCACCTGCGGCTTTGTGCATGCGGCTTTTGATCACGCCATTGCGAACGTTTTGCGGCAGGGAAGCCACGTCGCGCAAAAACTGGGCTGGTGCGCCCTGGCATTGAATTTTCACCTCGCGCACGCTGTACACGATGCTGGGGTCTTCGTTGTGCAGCAGGGCCACATGGCGTTTGGCAAACAGGGTGGTGGCTTCGGTCAAGGCGTTGAAAAAGCTTTCCACCCAAAAGTTGCCGTCCGGTGGCTGCGGCGGCTCGACCAGCACGTCGTCTGGTTTGAGCAGGGTGGGTTCATTTGGGTTCGGGTCTTGGGCCGGGTGCGCGGGGGCGTCCCCCATGAGCCAGGCGAGCAAGCTGCTCACGCGGGTTTTGCCCAGCGGTGGGGTGTGCATGAAGCTGGGCAGGTTGGCGTCATTGGCAAAGTTGTTGGCAGTCATGAAAAGCTCCTTGGGGCAAACACCGCAGGATTGCGGCTTGGTGATAGCTACGTTGGGGGTTTTTAAATTGGCTGGATGTTCACGGCAGGTGGATGCGAAGCCGGTGCGTGGCGGGCTCTGGCTCGCCTGGCGGCGTGACATTCACTGCATGGCGTACGCCTTGGCGGAAGAGCTCGTTAGACAGGGCGTCTAGCACCGCCGTGCCTTCAGGGGTGTCGGGCAGCAGGTGGCGGCTGAGTCGCAGTTCGAGTCTGGGTTGCGCACCACGCAGGGCGGCGGGCTGGTGCAGGGCGTCGGTCAGGTTTTCTTGCAGAAAGCGCCGTAGCTC
>JANOTE010000451.1:0-2893 GCA_031416195.1 Rhodoferax sp. | reverse complement strand
CGCGGGGGCGTGCAACGCGCACTGCGCCAGGTGGCGTTGGCCTGTGGCATCAAAAAAAAATCAGCCCCCATTCGTTGCGCCACAGCTATGCAACTCACCTGATCGAGGCCGGCGTCAGCCTGCAAGACGTTCAGCACATCCTGGGCCACCACTCCATCCTCACCACCAACCGCTACACGCACCTGACCACCCGGACCGAGGCGCTGGCCACCCAACGCATCGATGCCCTGATGAGCGGTTTCAACCTGGGCTGGGGAGCGGTCAAATGACCGGGCAGCATGCACTGGCATCAGCATCGACATCGGCAGCGGCAGCGGCAGCGGCAGCGGCATCACCATCACCAACCCGGACGCGATCCACTCCGGCAATCAGCCTGGCCCACGTCATCAACTGCTTCGAGTCCGAGTTTCAGACCCAATACCAGGACCGGTTGCTGCCCAGCCAACTCAAAGCCCTCAAGGCCATGCAGAGCTGCCGCAGCAGCCTGTCGGCCCAGATGCTGGCCCAGTGCACCAGCTGCGGCGAGCAGCGCCTGGTGCCGCACTCCTGCGGCCACAGAAGCTGCCCGCACTGCCAGCACTTTGAGAGCCAGCGCTGGATCGAGCGCCAGACCCAGGCACTGCTGCCGGGCACCTACTTCCTGATCACCTTCACGCTGCCGCAAGAGCTGCGCGCGCTGGCCTGGAGCCATCAGCAAACCGTCTATGGTCTGTTGATGCAGTGCGCCTGGGACACCTTGGCCCAGTTCAGCCGCAACCACCGCCAACTCTTGGGCAGCGCCGGTGCGGTGGGCGTGCTGCACACTCACTCGCGGCGCCTGGAGTTTCACCCCCATGTGCATCTGGCCATGCCCGGCGCAGCCTTTGACGCCGAACACGGCCTGTGGCGCAGCCTGCGCAAGACAAAGAAGGGCGGCCACTACCTGTTCAACCACAAGGCCCTGGCTGCGGTGTTTCGCGGCAAGCTGCTGGCGGCATTGAACGCCCAAGGCCTGACGGCGCCGGTGTGCCTACCCGAGCGCTGGGTGGTCGACTGCAAGAGCGTGGGCAATGGCGAGAAGGCTCTCGTCTATCTGGGCCGCTACCTGTACCGCGGCGTGATTCAAGAGCGTGACATCGTGCGATGCGCCCAAGCTCAAGTCACCTTCCGGTATCGCGATAGTGCCAGCGGCAAGAACACGACGCGCACCGTCAGCGGAACGCACTTCTTGTGGCTGGTGTTGCAACACGTCTTGCCCAAGGGGTTTCGGCGCTCGCGCAACTTTGGTTTGCTCCACCCCAACTGTCGGCACCGCCAGCGGCTGGCGCCGCTGCGCATGAGGCTCAGGCCTGTGACCGTCGGCGCGACGGCGTCCTGCCCGCCAGGCATGCCGCCATTTACACAGGCACCCACGCAGCCGGCATTGAGCGAGCGACCCAAACTAAAGTGCCGCTGCTGCGGCGCGGCGATGGTGATCGTGCGCCGGCGCATCGCACCCCTGGCATCGACAGACGGCGCGCCAGCACCGGGCGATGCAGTACGCGCGGGATCCATGGGCTGAGCAGACAACGCTGATCTTCACTGTCCGGCAACATGCCCGTGGGTGTGGTGGTTGCGCTCGTCTCAAAGATCGCCATTTGCATCCAGTCACCCTTGCAATGAGGGTGGGCGCGGCGACACAAGCCGCATGTGTCAGGTAATCTGAGCCACCTGGCCTTCGGTGCCGGGCAAACTTCCGGGATGTGTTTTCTGTATCGACCAGCGGTCACGTGGGCCGGGCTCGTCCAACAGCCGGTATAGATCGCGGCAAGCGCGATCTAACCTTTTTCGTTGGGCATCAAGCTCCATCTGCTGGTTGCTTTTGTCATTTGTTTGCCAAAGTGGCGTCACCAATGAACGAAAGAATTGTGTCAGAGAATAGCGGCATAACCGTTTTTGTCCCGATCCTGCTTTTGACGTAGAGGAGCTTCTTTTTTTCTCGATCCAATTGATAGACCTCGACCGTTTCGTTGCCTTGATTGTTCCCTCCCATGCCAATCAGGGTGGACTCGCCAAATTTGACGAATTTCGTGTCAGTGCCAGTAACAACGCCACTGTCAGAACCAAAACACACGAGGATCGTGCCACGCAGTCCATCGGGCGAAAACTTATAGCCTTGGTCGGCATAGGCTGAGTAGCCTTTGATGTTCGAGACCGACCAGCACTCATTTGCATGGCTGGAGAATGGCGAGAGCAACAGAACGAAAGCCAATGTGCATGATGATTTGTAAACCTTCATAAAGCCTCCCGAGTACATGATGCCCAACGTAAAATTGAGGGGCGCGCCGCTTTTGGCGCGTCCCTCTCGAATGCAGGGTTGGGCGCTTTTATCTTGCGTTTTTCAAAAGAGAAATCACTGCCCGCCGATCTTCTGGGAGTTTACTTTCTCTGTCTAATTTGAGTGCGAGCTCAAGCGGAGTGAGCCCAAATTTCTTATCTTTAAGGTGGGAACTGGCTCCGTTGCGTAACAACATTTCTACCTCATCTGCGGCATTGCCTGCGACAGCTCCATGCAATGGCGAAAGTTGATGCATGTCGATACGATTAACATCAAGCCCTTTTCTAATTAAAAATTTCAATACCTGTTCGCGCTCAGTCGCCGATGATTTGCCTTGAACGGCAAAATACGCGCCAACGTTTTGGTGCAGAGAATCAATGTCATCTTGTGAACCTCGAAAGGTGAATAAATATCCCCGGCACATCTCTCTCGAAAACGGTATTTTGAAACCTCCTTGGTCTGCACATATCAGCAATGCTTCGATCCTTTGATTTGTAATCGCATAAACAAACAAACCTAGGTAAGCAATTACCGTCAAACCGACGATGCCTATCAGCGTTTTTTTTATCATTCTAGCTCCTGATTCTGAAGTGGCGA